>DASPNK010000701.1:0-3320 GCA_035626575.1 Planctomycetota bacterium
ACGCGCCGGGAGGGCGCTCAAAGGGCGGCGCGCCCGCCTCGACGACCAGCTCGGCGACCGGGCGCGCGCAGAACACGCTGTAGCGCCCCTCCTCCGTCGGGCCTCCGCCGAGGAGCGCGAAGAAGCCCTCGGCGTCGGACAGCCGGGCGACCAGGTCCGCCCGCGTCGCTCGCATCGCCGGCCCTTCGCGGACGACCCTCGCCGTCGGTCGCTCCATGATCCGCATGCTACGCGGCGCCCGCGGCCCCTCGGGCCGCGTAAACTGCCGGCCGTGGACGCCCTCGTCGCCGAGTTCCTCGAGCATCTCCGGCTCGGACGCGACGCCTCGCCGCACACGGTGCGCGCCTACGGAGGCGACCTCGAGCGCTTCGTCGCGTGGCTCGGCGACCGCGGCGCGGCGTCGCCCCTCGACGCGGGGCCCCCCGAAATCAAGCGTTTCGCCGCGAGCCTCCTCGAAGAGGGTCGGGCGCGCACCACCGTCGCGCGGCGCATGGCGGCGGTGCGCGCCTTCTACCGCCACCTCGTGCGCGCCGGGCGCGTCGAGGTCGATCCGTCGACGTCCGTGCGCAGCCCGAAGACGCGACGCCGGCTTCCCCGCGCGCTGACGTCCGACGAAATCGAACGCCTTCTCGGCGCGCCGCGCGGCGACGGCTTCACGGCGTCGCGCGACCGCGCCGCGCTCGAGCTGCTCTACTCCGCGGGCGTCCGAAACTCCGAGCTGTGCGGGCTGCGTCTCGCCGACCTCGATCTCCGCGCGGGGGTCGCCCGCGTGCTGGGCAAAGGCCGGCGGGAGCGGCTCGCCGTCGTCGGGTCGTACGCGCGTCGCGCCGTCGAGGCGTACCTCCCCGCGCGGGCGGCGGCGTGCCGGAACACCGGCTGCGACCGCGTCCTCGTCAATCGCTTCGGCGGACCGTTGAGCGACCGCTCGCTCAGACGCGTCTTCGAGCGGTGGATCCTCAAGGCGGATCTCTCGGCCGTCACGCCGCACACGCTCCGTCACACCTTCGCGACGCACCTCCTCGAGCGCGGGGCGCATCTCAAGGAGGTGCAGGAGCTGCTCGGGCATCGCCGGCTCAGCTCGACCCAGATTTACACCCACGTCACGCCCGAGCACCTGCGGCGGATCTACGAGTCCGCCCACCCCCGGGCCCGCGCGGCGGCGGCCGAGGCGCGCCCGACGCGCCGGAAACCGAAGCCGGCTGCCGCCGAGGCGGGCGCGGTCGCCGCGACTCCCCGCCCCTCGCTGTAGACTCCGCGGCGGAGACGCTCCGCATGATTCGATCCCGGCGTCGCGGCACGTGGCTTCTGCTCGGCACGCTCATCCCGCTCTCGGCGGCGCTCGGCGGCTGCGCCGGCTCGGAGCGGAAGGACGAGCCGCCGCGCGCGGACGACGGCGCCCCGCGCGCCGCGACGACTTCCGAGGTCGCCGACGCGACGCGCGCCGCCGCTCCCGAGGCGACGCCGCCTCCCGTCCCCGACACGCCGATCGGCAAGGCCGCGTTCCTGCGCGGCGAATGGTGGTCGCCGGCGGCGAACGGCCGCGGCGGGGTCGAAGAGCGGTGGTCCTCGGCGCGCGGCGGCTCGATGCTCGGCACGAACCGCATGTTCGCCGGCGAGCGCCTCGCGCAGTTCGAGTTCCTGCGCATCGTCGAGCGCGGCGAGGAGCTGACCTACGTCGCGCAGCCCGGCGGCGGGAAGGCGACGCGCTTTCCGCTGGCGCGCGCGGAGCCGGGCCTCCTCGTTTTCGAGAACCCCGAGCACGACTTCCCCAAGCGCATCGTCTATCGCCTCGACGGCGACGTGCTGACGGCGCGCGTCGACGGCGGCGAAGGCTCTCGGCAGGCGATGGAATGGACCTTCCGGCGGCAGGCGCCGTGACCGACGGGCGCGCGGGACGGAGCCGCGGCGCCGCGGGCCCGTAGCGCGGGTCGAACATGGGGCTCCGACGCGTCGTCCTTCTCGGAGGCCTCTGCGCGACCGCCGTCGCCCAGTCGCCGGCCCCTCTCTTCACCCAGGCGGGCCGCGACCTTCCGCCCTGGCGTCGACCGACCTACGCGGCCGACGTCGACGCCGACGGCGATCTCGATCTCGTCGACGCCGAGGGCGTGCTCGAGAACGACGGCTTCGGCCGATTCCGCGAGTCTGCGACGCTCGCCTGGCCCTTCCAGGTCGCGGCCGTGCGCGCCGTCGCCGACTTCGACGGCGACGGGCTCTCCGACGTGATCGCGTCGCTTCCCGGCGGCGCGCTCGCGGTCTTTCGCAACATGGGCGGCGCCTTCGCCCCGGTCCCGGCGACCTTTCCGCCGACGGCGCCCGCCGCGCCGCCGACCGCCCCCGGCGGCTGCGGCGGCGCCGGACGCCTCCTCGCCGCGGACCTCGACGGCGACGGAGACGTCGACCTCGCGTCGGACGCCTTCCACGTCGGCCCGCCCACGCCGGGGACGGCGTGCCACCCGTCGACGCTCTGGCTCAACGCGGGCGGTTTCGCATTCGTCGACGGCGCGACGCTGCTGCCGTCGGGCGCCGTGGCCGCCGGCGGGCGGATCCAGGAGGCGCGCGACGTGGACGGCGACGGGGACGTCGACCTCCTCGTCCGGCTCGCGGGCGCCGCGCCGGGCGTCGCGGTTCTGCTCAACGACGGCTTCGGCGGCTTCCTCGGAACGCCCGCGTTCGCCGCCGGCCCGCTCCTGCCGACGCCGACCCTCGCCGACGTGAACGGCGACGGCTTCGCCGACCTCGTTTTCCTCATCCCGGGGCCGACGCCCGCCGACCTGATCCTCCCCGGCGGCCCCGCCGGATTCGGCGCAGGCGTGTCGACGCCGCGGCCGCCCGGCGTCCAGGGGAAAGCCGAGCCGTTCGACCTCGACGGCGACGGGGCCGACGAACTGCTCCGCGGCGCGGGCGCGGCGTGCGGCCTCGAGATCGTCGACGCGTCGCCCGCCGGCGCGGTCGGCCCGGTGCTGTACGCCGACCCGGACCTGGGTCCCGGGCTGACGGCGGATCTCGACGGGGACGGCGACTCGGACCTCGTCGCCGCAGGTCAGAACGGCGACCGGCGCCTTTTGTTCGGCGCTCTGCCGTGGCCGGTCGTTCCGCCGCTCCGCGATCCCGAGCCGGGCGGTCCGTGGGCCGGGTGCTTCCTCGCCGACGTCGACTCGGACGGGGACGTCGACGTGGTCTGGCGCCTTTGGTCGGGCGGCGCCGTCGCCCTCGCGGCCGGTCTGAACGACGGCGTCGGCCGGTTCGGAACGCCGCGCCTGCCTCCGACGCCGGGCGTCTCGCAGGCGCTCGCGGGCCCGTTCGCCGCGGGCGACTTCAAC
>DASPNK010000702.1:0-15375 GCA_035626575.1 Planctomycetota bacterium
AAGAGAGCCGCCCCGGATCGGCCTCGATGCGCGAGACGCTCGTCCGCGCCGCCGGCACGCCCGCCAGGCCGTCCCGCACCTCGTGCTCGGTGGTCATGCGACACCCTTTTTGGGCGGAAGGCCCGATCGCGTCAAGCGCGCGCCGCCGCGCGACGGGTTCCGCGGCGCGCGTGGAGGCGTGAAAAACGGAAATCCCCCGACTCGGCGACTGCCGGCGCCGACTGAGCGCGCGCACGGAACGCGCGCCCGCAGATTACGGACGCGCGTCGGAAGGCGCCGATACGTCCGCTGACCTAACCCGCCGTCGCAGGTAGATTCCGCGCGCGCCCGCCCCATGAAGAACCAGGATTTCGCCCATGTGCTGTTGGCGCTCGCCCATCTGCTGGTGGCGGCGCACGTCGGCGGATACCTGTTTCACCGGCTGCGCCGGCTGCGCGTGATCGGGGAGATCGCGGGCTGGCTGATCCTTGGACCCACGGTGCTCGGGCACGTCGCACCCGACTGGTATACGACGGTCTTCGGGAATCACCCGGCGAACATCGTCCTCGAGACGGTCTCCAAGCTGGGCCTGATGCTGCTGATGTTCGTTTCCGGGCTCGAGATCCGTTCGGAGTTCTCAAGCGCGGAGCGGAAGAGCGCGGCGGCGGTCACCGTCGCCGGAACCGTGATCCCGTTCCTCGTCGCCCTGGCGGCCGGGTCGTTCCTCAATTTCTCGGAGTTCTACGGGCCGAAGGCGGTCCCGATCGCCTTCAATCTCGTCGTGGCGATCGCCGTCGCCGTCACGTCGATCCCGGTGATCTCGAAGATCATGCTCGACCTCGGGATCCTCGAGACGCCCTTCGCGCGCATCGTGCTCTCGGCCGCGGTCGTCGAGGACGTGATCCTCTACGTCGTCCTCTCGGTGGCGCTGTCGTTCGTGCGGCCGGACGACGCCACAGGCGGCTTCACGCTCCCCGACCGGCTGGGCATCCCGAGCGGCACGCCGAGCATCGCCTACCACGTGTTCTCGACCCTCGGGTTCTTCACCCTGGCGATGACCCTCGGGCCGAAGCTCTTCGAGAAGATCAGCGCCTACCGCTTCAACGTCGTGCGGCGCGGGAGCCCGGCGGGCTACCTGCTGCTCTTCCTCATCGTGTTTTCCGGCGTCGCGATCTTCCTCGACGTCGAGCTGATGTTCGGCGCCTTCCTCGCAGGAGTCGTGGTGGCCGGTTCCGCCGAAGGGGCCGACGAGCCGCGCCGCGCGGTGAAGCAGTTCTCCTCCGCCTTCTTCATCCCCGTCTTCTTCGCGATGGTCGGCTGGAAGCTGAACCTGCTGCGCGACGTGCCGTGGCTCTTCGTGGCCGTCTTCATCGCCGCGTGCTGCGCCGTGAAGGCGGCGAGCGTCTACGGCGGCGCGCGCTTCGCGGGCGTCGGCCGGACGGGCGCGATGAACCTCGCGGCGGCGATGAACGCGCGCGGCGGGCCGGGCATCGTGCTGGCGAGCGTGGCGCTCTCGGCGGAGCTCATCGACTCGCGCTTCTACGTGTGCCTCGTGCTGCTGGCGATCCTGACGTCGCTCATGGCCGGCACCTGGCTCAACCGGGCGATCCGCTCCGGCCGGCCGCTGCTCTGAGCGGCCGGCCGGGCGACGGGGCCCGCGGCGGAGTCGCCGCGCGCCCCGCGGCGGTCACTGAACGACGAGCTCGGCGACCGTCGACTTCCGGTAGGTCATGCGGACGTGGTACGGCCCCGCCGCGTCCGTCGCGCCGCCGCCGGGGATCGGCGGGAGGAACAGCTCCCACGTCACTTCGACGGCCTGGAGCGCCAGCGTGAAGCCGATCAGCTCGGGCGGCAGCGACGCGGGGCGGCTGAAGAACGCCGAGATCAGCCCGTCGCCGCCGGCGACGCCCAGCTCCACGACGGCGTCGGGATAGGCGATGTCCATCCCGAGCGAGCCGTAGAAGCCGAGGTCGAGGAGGAAGGTCGCCCCGCTCGGATTGGGGAGCCCGATGAAGAGGAACGTCGGCGCGCCGGGCTGCGCGTCTTCGAGCGTGACCGTCCAGCCGGACGGCTGCTGATCGACCGAAAGGGTGCCCGGGATCGACGTGTCCTGGGCGCCGGCCGCCGTCGTCGCCGCCGCAAGAAGGGCGGCCAACCAAGTCTTCGACAGTTTCATACAACTCCTCGCCTGCTCCGGACCCGTGCGGCGGACCGTCCCGCCGCGCCGTTCCCGGCTCCACGCGCCGATTTCCCGTCACCGTCGTCGGCGCCGGGCCTCTAGCTCGCGCGATATATCTCGTCTCGATCGAGGCCGGACTGAAGGGCGACAACCCCGTACCGCACGGCGTCTTTCGAAAGACCGAAGCGCCCGACCAGGACCGCAGCGGCCCGGCCCGAAGCGGAGCGAAGGGACGGCCCTGCTGCGTCGGTCGGCGACGCGCGGAGGACGAAACCGCATGACGGTCGGCGCCCCGCCGACGACTCGCGGCCGCTCGATGATGCGGGGCCGGTGCGGCGCTCCCGCGCCGCGCCGGGCCTCCGCGGTCCAGGCGCAGCTCAGCGCGCGCGGGGCGGGAAGAGGCGGAGCGCGTTGTCGCGGGTGATGCGCGTTTTCGCCGCGTCGGAGATCGGGAGCGCGAGGAACGCGTCGAGGTTGGCGCGCGCCGACTTCACGCCGGGCGACGGCCAGTCCGTGCCCCACAGGCAGCGGTCGGAGATTTCCTCGAGGCGGGGCAACGCCGCGAGGAGCGACTTCGGCGGAATGCCGGAGAGGTCGAGCCACGCTTCGGGGTGGCGACGGACGAGGAAGAACGCTTCGTCCGTCCAGAGCGGCCGGCCGGCGTGGGCGAGGATGATCTTGAGTTTCGGAAAGTCGACGGCGACGTCGTCGAGCGCCATCGCGTCGCCGAGGCGACTTCGGGCGCCGGGGAAGATCGAGGTGCCGGTGTGGAACATCACCGGCACGCCGCGCTCGGAGCAGGCTTCGTAGACGTCGCGCAGCGCCGGGCACGCTCCGGTGCGGTAGGCGTCGGGCGCCAGCTCCTGGTGCGGCGGGTGGATCTTGATCCCGTCCAGCTCGAGCTCGTCGAGCAGGTACGACATCTCCCCTTCCACGTCGGCGCACGCCGGCGGATGCACGCCGCCGAACGCGATCACCCGCCCGCCGCAGGCGTTCCGATAGCGGGCCGCCCAGGCGTTGACCTCCGCGGTGAATCCCATCACCGCCGGAGCGACGTAGTTGATCAGCGCGACGCGGCCGAGGCGCTCGCGGTCCAGCCAGGCGAGCAGCGCGTTCGGGTCCGCCATGCACGCCTTGATCAGCGCGCCGTCGGCCCGCCCTTCTTGGATCACGCGGCGCGCTTCGGGCCGCATCATCTCCCACGGCTGGATGTGGACGTGGAGATCGGTCGGCCAGTCGCGGATCGGATCGGCCGGCGCGCCGCCCGGCGCCGGATCGCTCACTTCTTCGCCTTCTTCTCGAGGAAGTCGGTCATGCGGCGCGTCTTCTCGTCGGTGTCGAAGAGAATGCCCTGCGAAAGGTATTCGACCATCGTCGAACGCCGGTCGACGGTGTTCACCGCGGCGTTGAGCGCGACCTTCGCGAGGCGCACCGCCAGCGGCGCATTCGCGACGCACTGCTTGAGGAACGCGCGCGCGGCGTCGACCGGCGTCTCCGGCGGCGCGATCACGCGGTTGACGAGGCCGATGCGCTCCGCCTCGTCCGCCTTCACCGCGCGGCCCGAGAGGATCAGCTCGCGCGCGCGCCCCGGCCCCACGGTGCGCGTGAGCCTATGGGGCGCGCCCGCTCCGGGGATGATGCCGAGCTTCACCTCGGGTTGTCCGAACAGCGACTCCGGCGAGCAGAAGCGGACGTCGCACGCCAGCGCCAGCTCGCACCCGCCGCCGAGCGCGAATCCCTGGATCGCCGCGACCGTCGGCCAGGGGAAGTCCTCGAGCTTCTGAAACACCCCGGCGTTGATGGCCTTCAGCGCGTCGTCGACCGTGCGCTTCACGAGCTCCGAGATGTCCGCCCCGGCGACGAACGCCTTCCCGCCCGCGCCCGACAGCAGAAGCCCCCGCACGTCGTCCCGCGCGGCGAGGACGCCCAACGCGTCGGTGAGCTCCGTCACCATCTTCAGGTTGACGGCGTTCAGCACCTCCGGCCGGTGGAACGTCAGCTCCGCCCACCCCTCCGGAACGACGTCGATCTTCAGCGTTTCGTAGTGCATGCGCGCGCTCGGCGGCGGGTCTTAACACGCGGCGCCGCACGGCCGCGCCGAGCGCGATCGACGGATGTCCAGAGCGCAGGTTCCCGCGCACGCAGGTTCGTCGCTTCGCGCGCGAATCTGCGCTCCTCGTCGCGCGCGGAAGTGCGTTGCTCGTCGCGCTAGGACGCCGGAGCGTCCCGCCGCCCCGTCGCAAGCAGGCCGAGGGCGCCGATCAGCAGCGCGGGGGTCCAGAGCCAGAGGGCTTCGGAGGCGAGGACTTCGACGCCCCAGCGGGTGAAGAAGGCGCGCACGCCGAGGGGCGCGACGGCGATCGGGCGGAAGGGGAAGAAGACGCGGGCGTCGGTGAACGGCCAGAAGAGGGCGATGCCTTCGCCGCCGTCGGTGGTCATGTCGACCAGCCCGTGCGACGCCGCCGCCGCGGCGAGGAACGCGGCCACCTTGCGCGGCGGCGCCCGAAGGCGCCGCGCCAGCGGAAGGCCGACCAGGGCGCCGAGCAGCGCCCCGAAGAGGAGCGAATGCGTCAACCCCCGGTGGCCGTGGGGCGCTGCGTAAGGAACCCCGAGGAAGAATCCGATCGCGTCGAGATCGGGCGCCGCGGAAAGCAGCGCGGCCGCGACGAGGATCGGCGCGCGGCGCATCGACGGCGCCCAGCAGGCGATCGCGAGCGGGACGGCCGGGTGCGAGAAGCAGGAGGCCATGATCGTGCCGCGCTCCGCCGGCGCTTCAGCTCCCCGGCGTGACGATCACCTTCCCGAACGCGCGGCGCGACTCGAGGCGCGCGTGCGCGTCGGCGAGGCGGGAGAGCGGATACGTCTCGTCGAGCACGGGCTTCAGCGCGCCGCGGCCGACCAGCGACCACACGCGGTGCAGCTCGCCCAGCGAGCCCATGGTGGAGCCGAGGATCGACAGCGACTTGAAGAAGATCAGCTTGAGGTCGGCTTCGAGCTTCGAGCCCGACGTCGCGCCGCAGGTGACCACCCCGCCGCCCTTCTTCAGAAGTCGCAGCGACGTCCCGATCGTCGCTTCGCCGACGTGGTCGACCACGTAATCGACGCCCGCCTTCCCCGTCAGCTCGCGCACCCGCGCCGCAACGTCGTCCGACGCGGAGTCGACGCCGACGTCGGCGCCCAGCGCGCGCGCCCGCGCCAGCTTCTCCGCCGACGACGCCGCCGCGATGACGCGGCACCCGTGAAGCTTCAGGATCTGGATCGCCGCGACGGAGACGCCCGACCCCGCGGCGAGCACCAGCACGTCGTCGCCCGCGCGCACGCGGCAGCGCTCGACCACCATGTGCCACGCCGTGAGGAACGTGAGCGGGACCGCGGCCGCCTCTTCGAACGAGAGATGCGCCGGCATCGGCAGCAGGTTGCGCGCGGGCAGCGCGACGACGTCGGCGCAGGTCCCGTCCCGGGTCTCGCCGAGGATGCCGTAGGCGCGGCAGAGGTGGTCGTCGCCCTTCGCGCAGACGGCGCACGCGCCGCATCCGATCCCGGGCGCGAGCGCCACCCGATCGCCGGGCTTGACGTGCGTCACGCCGTCGCCGACCTCGCGCACCACGCCCGCGCCGTCGCAGCCGGGGATGATCGGCAGCGGAAACTTGTGCCCGGGGACGCCCTTCCTCACCCAGAGGTCGAGGTGGTTGAGCGCCGCCGCCTTCACGTCGACCGTCGCCTCGTGGGCGCGCGGTGTCGGCGTCGGACGCTCGACCAGCTTCAGCGCCTCGAGCCCGCCGTGCGCATCGACGACCGCGGCGCGCACGTCAGCGGCCTTTGAACTGCGGGGGACGCTTCTCGACGAACGCCGCCATGCCCTCGCGGGCGTCCTCGCCGAGGAAGAGCTGCTGCTGCAGCTCGCGCTCGAGGGCGAGGCCGTCGGCGAACGACATCTCGGCGCCGCTCACCACCGCGCGCTTGATGCGCCCGACCGCGCGGGACGCCTTCGCCGGCGGCGCGAACGTGCGCGCGTACGCGAGCACGGCGTCGAGGAACGCCGCGCGGTCGCCGGGCAGCACCTGGTCGACGAGCCCGAGCTCGCGGCCCTCGTCGAACGTCAGATTGCGCCCCTCGGCCATCAACCGGAGCGCGGCGGACTTCCCGACGAGGCGCACCAGCCGCTGCGTGCCGCCGGTGCCGGGCAGCACGCCGAGGGCGACCTCGGGAACGCCGAGCTTGCCGCCGTCCTTCCGCGCCAGACGCAGGTCGCACGCCAGCGCCACCTCGAGTCCGCCGCCGACCGTGTGGCCGTTGAGCGCCGCGAGGACCAGCTTGGGCGTCTGCTCCAGCCGGCACAGCGTCTCGTTGGCGTGGAGGCAGAAGTAGTACTTGTACTCCGGCGTCACCTGCTGGAGGGTCCGCACGTCGGCGCCCGCGCAGAAGAACTTCTCGCCCGCCCCTGTCAGCACGAGCACGTGGACGTTCTCGTCGAACCGCGCGCGGAGGATCGCCGCGTCGAGGTCCTGCATCATCTCGTAGCTGTAGGCGTTGGCGGGCGCCTCGTCGAGCGTGAGCACGGCCACGCCTCGATCGACCTCGTAGCGGACGCGCGACATGAAGGACTCCGTGCCGGCGGGCGGGCCGCCGGCGGGCGCGCACTCTACGCGCGGAGGCGGCGCGCGTCAGCGCTCGGCGCGCGGCGCGCGCTCATCGGAAGCCCTCGAGCGCCCCGGGCGCGGCGGTCACGCGGAAGGCGGCGAGAAGGCGCGCGCCCGCGTCGTCGCCCGGGATGAACGCCAACGTGACGTCGACGGCGTTCGCGACGGGATCCACGACGATCGTCGTGCCCGTTTCGAAAGGCCGGAACAAGAACGCCGCTTCATCGAGGCGTATCCGCCCCGGTGTGCCGAAGGGCCTCAAAGACACTCCCGAGGCCACGGGACCGGTCGACGCCGCGTCGTCGGCGGCGCGGTAGACGACCCAGTATTCCCCCGCCGGGACGTGAGGGCGCGCGAGCGGCACGTCGGTCCGAAACCACCCGAGCAGCAATCCCTCCGGGCCGGCTTCGAGACCGCGGCAGGCCTCGGTCGAATGGAAGCTCCGCGTCGCACGCGCCGACGCCGCGATCCACCGCGCGCGCGCCGGGACGCCCCGCGCGTCGTCCCATCCGCCCTTCCGGACCGCGGTGTAGAACGACGAATCGTCGACGTGCAGCGTCGGGAACCGCGACCGCTCGCGTTCGTCGGGCAACGCCGCGCCGGTGTCCGACAACCGCGCCTCCAGCGCCTTGCGAGGCATCGCGTCCATCAGGTCCTTTCCGCGGACCGCCGACGCGGCGCGCCGGAAACCGACGGACTCGAACCTAGCCTCGCGCGCCACGCCGCGGCGCATCCAGCTCAGGATCAGAAGGTCGTTGGAAAGGAAGTGCCCGCCGCGCGCGACGACCAGGTCGGGCGAAAACGACTCCCTGTCGTCCATGGGAAGCGAGGCGGGCCCCGTCTCACGCGACCAGCCCGGGTACGCGAGAAACGGGCTCGACGTCAGCTCCATCGCGTTCCCGGCGAGGTCGTGGACGCCGTGCGCCGACCGTCCTTCGGGGAACGCGCCGACCGGCGTGAGCCGCGGCAGTTTCTTCCCGTGGCCTCCGAGCCGCGGCGGATCGGGGTTCGCCGCGACCACGCGCGGCGCGTTCCGCGCGCCCGCGTAGTTCGCGGCCGGCGCCGCCGGGTCGAGGCGATCGCCGAAGGGAAAGCGTCGGAGAGCCGTCTCTCCCGGACCGGGCGCCCGAGCCGCGGCTTCCCACTCGGCCTCGGTCGGGAGGCGCGCGCCGCACCAGCGGCAGAAGGCCTCCGCTTCGAGGAAGCTGACCCACGTGACCGGCCGATCCTCCCAACCTTCCGGCGGGACGACGTCCATGCCGGGAAACTGCATCGACGGCTTTGCGCGTTCGCCGACGGGCGCCGGTCGGGAGGAGCTCGACGTCGCGACGGTAGAAGCCGCGCGGTCTTCGCCGTCCGCCCGCACCCAGTGCGGCGGCGGCGGCGCTCCGGTGTCGCGGCAGAACTCGGCCCACCAGCGGTTCGTCGTCTCATGGACGTCGAGGAAGTACGGGCCGAGCGCGACCGCGTGCGCCGGAAAGCCGAACACCTGGGCCGGCAGCGTCTTCTCCGGCGGATAGCCGAGGTCGGCGAGCGCGGCGCGCCATCCGTCGGCCGTCTCCCCCAGGGTCGCAACGCCGCCCGGAAACTCGAGCATGCCGGGAGGGCGCGGCGACCGCCGGGACGCCGGGATCGCCGCCGGGGGCTTCGGCGCGGCGGGGGCGGGGCCGCGGGTGTCCGGCGCAGGCGGCGGCGCAGGCGGCGACTCGATCGACGTCGTCGCCGCCTCGCGCTCGCGACGGAGCGCATCGGCGCGACGGAGCCTCGCCGCGACGAGTCCCCCCGCGGCGACGACGAGGACGGCCGCCGCAGTCGCCGCCCTCCGACGGGATCCGCGCGGAGGCCGCGCCGCGTCGCTCATCGTGAGCCGCTCACGGGCGCCAGCGTACGCGCCGGAGCCCCGCCGAGTCCACACGGCGACGACGCGAGATCGACGAGGCGCCGCCTCGTCGAGCGACGCGGACGGCCGCGCTCAGCGCCGCGCGCGGGTCGCGGCGGCGAACAGCGTCTCGAGCCGTCGGGCGACGACGTCGGCCGGGGCGTCGGGCGGCAAAGCGTCGGCGAGGCCGAGCGCGCCGCACTTCAGGATCGTCTGTCGCGTGGGGCGCCCGACGACGACGAGGAACGACGCGCCGCGCGACGCCGGATGCCGCCGGAGCGCGGCGAGCAGGTCGAGGCGATGTTCGGCGCCGCCGGGCACGTCGGCGACCACGAGCTTCGGCGACGCGCCCGCTTCGAGGGCGGCGGCGAGCGCCGCCGGCGAGCCGCCTTCCCCGATCGCGGTCCCCTGCGGGACGAGATCCCGCAATCGGTCGCGGAACTCCGCGTCGCCCACCAGCGCCACGTCGGCGTCGAGCAGGCCTTCGCCGCCCGACGCCCCGCTCATCGAAGCGCGCGCCGAACGGAGCGCCGCGACGGCGCGCGCGGCCGCGGGATCGCCGGACTCGGCGGCCGCGGCGCCCGCCGCCGCGTCGGCGTCGCCGTCCGCTCGAGGTTCGTCGCCGGGCGGAGGCGCGATCTCGTCCGCCAGCTCGGCCGGGATGCAGAGCGTCAGCGTCCACGGGCCGAACGCGCCCGCCTTCAGTCGAGCCTCGGCGCAGACGTACGTCCGTTCGACGACCGCTTCTTCGAGCGAGACGGCGGCCGGCCCGCTCAGAAAACGCGCAGGCGCCGCCGCGAGCGAGACGCGGGCGCCCAGCCGCTCGCGCACGGGCTCGGAGAAGCCGGCGACCGCGAAGTTCCCGATCTCGCCGAGACTTTCGCGCTCGGCGTCGAGCAGATCCGTGCGGTCGAGCTCCTCCAGCCGCGATCGGATCGCGGCCTCGGGCGTCATCATAAGGAACGCCGCGAGCGCGAGCGCGGCCGGGCGCTCCAGCGCGAAGAGGGTCTCGCCCCCGTTCCCGCCCTGCACGCGGCCGACCAGCAGGACGCCTCCCTCGGGGAGGCGACCCCGCAGCGCTTCGGCGGGCAGTCGCTCGGACGGCGCCCCCTCGAGGCTCAGGGTCGTACCGAGCAGCATCTCGAGATTGGCCCGGATCTTCTCGAACCCGGGGCGGAAGATCGCCGTTTCCGGGTCGAGCCCGGAGGCGGTCGGCGTTGGCGCGGCGGCGGTCAAGGGTCGGCGAGGGCGGACCGCATCCCGAGCGGAACGCCTCGACTCCCCTATCGGTCGCCGGCGTTCGCGGCCTTGACCGGCGCCGCCGACCCCTCCCCGCCGGGCCGCGGGCCGAGCCCCGAAAGCGCACGGCGGTAGGCCGCGACCGTCGCCCGCGCGGTGCGGTCCCAGCCGAACGCGGCCGCGCGTCGGGCCCCGCGCTCCCGCAGCGCGTCGCGCCACGCGCCGTCGGTCGACGCGCGCCGGAGCAGCGCGGCGAGACCGTCCGTGTCGGTCGGCGCGAAATACGCCGCGGCGTCGCCGCCGACCTCCTCGTAGGCGCCGTTCCGCGCCGCAAGCACGGGCGCGCCGGCGGCGAACGCCTCCAGCACCGTCATGCCGAAGCCTTCATAAAGCGACGGCGCGACCGCGGCGGTCGCCGCACGGTAGAAGGCGGCCAGCTCGACGTCGTCCACGTCGTCGAAACGCCGCACGCGGTTCGGCACGCCGAGCGACTCCGCGTCGCGCAGCAGGTCGTCGAGCGCGCTCGCGTACAGCGACTTGCCGACGACGACCAACCCCTCGGGGATCTCCGCGGCGACCCTGCGCCACGCGGCGAACAGCGTGCTCTGGTTCTTCCGATAGTGGTCGCTGCCGACGCAGAGGAAGAACCGCGCGGGCAGGCCGCGACGGGCGCGCAGCGCCGCCGCTTCGCCCGGGGGCGCCGCCGCGGCGAACGCCGCGCCGTCGACTCCCAGCGGCGTCACGTCGAGCCGATGCGCCGGCAGGCGCAGGCGCTCGATCAGGTCGTCGCGGGTCCGCGCGGAGATCGCGAGCAGGCGGTCGGCGCGGCCGAGGGCGCGACGCAGCTTCGTCCGCAGCGCCCAGCGCGACAGCGCGCCCGCGGCGCCGCGCTTCCGCGGCATCACCAGCGGCACGAGGTCGTACACGGTCGCGACGAGCCGCGTTCGAAGGCCGCGGGGCGGCGGCCCCGCCGACGTGGAATGGAAGAGGTCGACGCCGGCGGCGGCGAGCGCCGCGGAGACGCGCTCGCGGCGGCGGCGTCGGTGCTCGGGCGCGTCGATCGGCGGTTTCAACGCGGACGCGCGTTCGAGCGCTTCGGCGAGATCGATCGGCGCCCCGTCGCTCTCGAGGAGACCGCACCATGCGGCGTCGAAGCCCTCTTCCCGCGCCGCCGCCTCGAGGCGCTCGGCGAGCCGCAACGCGTAACGACCGATGCCGCCGTGCCGGTCGATCGTCTCCAGCGGCGTCAGGTCGAGGCAGATTTTCGCCCGCGCGGAGGCGGTCCCCGCGCCGCTCACACCGACGCGACCAGCGCCCCGCGGGCGGCGCGGTCGAGATCGGCGCGCATCATCTTCTCGACCAGCCCTTCGAGCGTGCACGCGGGCTTCCACCCGAGAGTCTCGCGCGCCTTGGCGGCGTCGCCGAGAAGGAGGTCGACCTCGGCGGGGCGGAAGAACTCGGGGTTCACCCGCACGCGCACCGCCCCGCGCTCGTCCACGGCGCGCGACTGCGCGCCTTCGCCTTCCCAGCGGAGCTTGAGGCCCGCGACGGCCGCGGCGAGGTCGACGAACTCGCGGACCGTCGCCGTACGGCCGGAGGCGAGCACGTAGTCGTCGCCCTTCGGCCGCTGCAGCATCAGGTGCATGCCGAGCACGTAGTCCTCGGCGTAGCCCCAGTCGCGCTTCGCGTCGAGGTTGCCC
The DNA here is from genome assembly GCA_035626575.1 of Planctomycetota bacterium. Classification (GTDB taxonomy): domain Bacteria; phylum Planctomycetota; family CAIWVZ01; genus DASPNK01. Next base: position 11,617 of record DASPNK010000702.1, read on the forward strand.
AGCTCCAGCGTCTCGCGCCGGCCGTGGCGGATGAGCGCGAGCGTCGACGTGATCTTGCGCGTGACGAACTCGGCGCCGCGCAGCGGCGACTCGTGGTTGAAGAGGATGCCCGAGCTGGCGTGCACGCCGTACGCCTCGCGGTACAGCACGGTCGCGTGGTGCGCGAACGCCTTGGCGACGGCGTAGGGGCTCCGCGGGTGGAAGGGCGTCGTCTCGCGCTGCGGCGTCTCGTGGACCTTCCCGAACATCTCCGACGTCGACGCCTGGTAGAAGCGGATCGAGGGGTCGACGACGCGCACGCACTCGAGGAGCCGCATGACGCCGAGCGCGTCCACTTCGGAGGTGTAGAGCGGCTGCTCGAACGACGTTCCCACGAAGCTCTGCGCCGCGAGGTTGTAGATCTCCGTCGGCTTCGTCTGCTGGAGCAGGCGCAGCACGTTGGTGAACTCGGTCAGCTCGAGCGGCAGAAAGCGGATGCGGTCCGCCACGCCGAGCTCCTCGAGGCGCCACAGGTTGAGGGCGGCGGTGCGTCGGTACGCGCCGATCACCTCGTAGCCCCGCTCCAGCAGGAGGCGGCTCAGGTACGCCCCGTCCTGCCCCGTCACGCCCGTCACCAGCGCCCGCTTGCCCATCGAGCTGCGCTCCTACGCGATCAACGAACGGTACACGTCGGCGTGGCGCCGCGCGCACGCCTCCCAGGTGAACTCCGCCGCGCGCTTCAGCCCGCGGTCCTTCAGCGTCGCCCGCAGCCCCGCGTCGTCGAGCACGTCCCGCAGCGCGGAAGCGGCCGACTCGACGTTCCCCGGCTCGAAGAGCCGGGCGGCGCCGCCCGCGACCTCGGGGACCGCGCCGGCCTCCGACGCCGCGACCGGCACGCCGCACGCCATCGCCTCGAGGATCGGCAGGCCGAAGCCTTCGATGCGCGACGCCAGCGCCGCGGCCGACGCCTCGCGGTAAAGGTCCGGCAGATCCTGCCGCGCCACGTACCCGATCGCCAGCACGCGGTCGGCGACGCCGAGCTCCGCGGCCAGCTCGCGCAGCGCCGACGGGTCCTCGTCGTGCCGCCCCGCGAGGACCAGGCGGAGGTCTCGGCCCGCGGCGACGCGCGCGAACGCCCGCAGCAACGTGTCGTGGTCCTTCCGCGGCCGCAGCGTGGCGACGCAGAGGACGTACGGCCCCGGCGGAATGCCGTAGCGCGCGCGGTCGAGCGACGGCCCCCAGGGCCGGAAGTCGGGATCCACGCCGTGCGGAATCACCGCGATGCGGTCCCCCGCCGAGGGATCCAGCTTCAGCAGCGCGTCGCGGGTCGCGAACGACGGCGTGATCAGTTTTTTCGCCGCCGCCATCGCGTGGTGGATGCGGAGACGATGTCGCGAGAAGAGACCGCCTTCGCCGGGGGCGCGCGGATCGGGCACGTCGTGGATGGTCGCCACGCGCGGCACGGAGATGAGCGTCGACACCGCGGCGACCGGCGCATGCAGCACTTTGAGCCCGGCGCTGCGCACGGTGGCGGGCAGGACCGTCTCGCGCCACAGCACTCGCGAGAACGACGCGGGAGCGGTGATCACGACGCCGGGCTCCGGCACCGACGGCGCCGGCTTGCCCTCGCGGACGATGACGTGGATGCGGAGGTCGCGCGCCGCGATCGGCAGCGTCTCGGCGAGACGCCGCGCGTAGCGCTCGACGCCCGTCTCCAGCGCCGCTTCGAGGCAGGTGAGGTCGAGACCGACGCCCGTGGTCATGCGAGGAGCGCCTCCACGAACGCGTCGGCCGGCGCCAGCGATGTGAAGAGGTGGTCCGGCGCGAGCGCGGCGAGGGTCTCGGCGGTGCAGCCGCCGGTCGCGACCGCCACGGCGCCGACGCCGCCGAAGCGCGCGGCGCGGACGTCGCTTTCGGTGTCGCCCACGTGGAAGGCGGCGCGCGGGCCCTCGGGCGCGTGGCCGCCTTCGGCGGCGCGCCGCACCGCCAGCCGCACCAGTTCGCCGCGGTCGAGGTGGTCGTCGCCGAACGCTCCGAAGCGGAAGTAGTCGCGGAGGCCGTCGCGCCCGAGCTTGATCCACGCGCCGCGCTTCACGTTCCCCGTGACGAGGCCGAGCGCGACGCCCGGCGCCGCGGCGAGGCGGGCCAGCACGTCGTGCACGCCGGGGAGCGCGAGCGGGCCGGACGCGGCGACCTCCGCCTCGAGATGCTCGAGATAGCGTTCGAGGAGGCGCGGCGCGTCGTCGGGCGAGCCGCCCGCGCGCCGCACGCCTTCGGCGACGATGTCGCCGTCCACGCGGCCGTGGAACGCGACGCCTTCGAAGAACCCGGCGCGGCCGAAGCGTTCCTCGAAGGCGCGCTCGAGACTGCGGCGTCCGAGGCCCTGCGGCTTCAGAAGCGTGCCGTCGATATCGAAGAGGACGAGCCTGCGCCGCATGCGAAGGGTCGGAGGTTAACCCTTCCCCCCTCGGACCGCACCCGCGCGGCGTCCGCCGGTTAACCTCGCCGCGCCATGACGTCCGCTCCGCGCGCCGTCGCGCTGTCCGCCGTCGACGACGGCCTGCGCGGCGCCCTCGCCGGGGCGCTCGGCGCCCTCGGGCTCGCGAGCGTCGACGGCGACGGGGATCCGGTCGACGCGACGGTCGCGGTCGGGCCGCCCGACGCCGTCGCCGACGCCCTTCGCGCGGCGCGCGGGTTCCGCCTCGCCGTGTGGACCGACGGCGCCGGAGCGGCGCCGGAAGGGGGCGCCGCCCTCGCCTGCGGGGACCCGTGGGGGCGCGGGCTTCTCGGACGCTTCCGGGGCGTGCTCGCCGCGCTCCGACCCGGCGGCGACCCGGCCGTCGCCGCGACCGCGCGCACCCTCGCGCCGCTCGACGTCGACGACCTCGCGGAAGCGATCCGCCGCGCGCTGCGCTTCGGCGCGACCGGCGTCTACCCGATCGACGGCGGCGAAAGGGCGCCGGCCGCCGAGTGGGCGGCCCGCGCCGCGCCCGTGCTGCGGGCGTTCGGCCTGCCGACGCGCGTCGTCCCTCCCGCGACCGCCTGCGCGCCGTCGGTCGCGCCGGACGTCGGCCGCGCGACGCGGGAGTGGGACTTCCGCCCGCGCCGCACGTTCGAGGGCACGCTCGCCGCGCTCCTGCGCGCGCGCCTCTGACTCAGAGCACGGTGAACGTGGAGACGTTCGAGCGCCCGATCGGCGGATACGGCTGCAACGGGTCGAAGAGGTGCGTGACGGCGTGGATGATCACGCCGGGCAGCAGCCCCTCGTTCGGAGGCGTCTGCCAGAACGAGTCGCCGAACGCGTCGAGTTGCCCGACGAACGGAAGCTGCATCGTGTTGAACTGAAGGAACACGTCGGCGTACGGGATGAAGAGCCCGCCGAAATTCCCCTGCCCCGGCATGGTGATGTTGTTGGTGTTGAACGACACCGCGACGAAGTAGTGCGCGAAGGGGTGGTTCGAGAAGTTCTGCACGCGCACGCCGCGCGGCTGGCCCGTCGGCCCGAGCACGAGCGTGCACGAATGGACCACCACCTTGGCGGCCGCGCTGACGGCGAGCCCGCAGGAGTTGGAGACCGCGCAGGCGTACGTGCCGTCGTCGGCGTACGTCACGTTGGTCAAAGTCAGCGTGGGCGACGTCGCGCCCGGGATCGGGACGCCGTTCAGGCCCCATTGGTGGAAGAGCGGCGCGCCGCCCGCGGCGGCGACCGTCAGCGTCACGGTCGCGCCTTCGAAGACGGTCTGGGTCGCCGTCGGCTGCGCGGTGAAGGTCGGCGCGCCG
>DASPNK010000703.1:0-2083 GCA_035626575.1 Planctomycetota bacterium
CGGCTTCGAACGCCTTACGACGGGTTCGAATGTCCGAGAAGATCGGACCGGTCAGAAGGCCGCCGACATCGCGTTCGATCGTCCTTCCGTCGGTAAGCACGAGGCGCAGACGAAAGCCGTCGAGCGCAGTCGCCGATCTGATGCGGGTCAACTTCATGGGATCACACCAGCGGCTTGATCCGGCGCGGCGTCGCGCCGCCTCGGATCGAGTCCCAGTTCTTCATCAGCGCCGAGCGATTCGCTTGCGCCCACTCGAGAACGAGAGCCGTCGCCCGAGGCGGCAGCCCGCCTTCGATCACTTCGAGCTCGCGGATCGAAAAGAGCGCCTCCTCCTCGCCGTACTCGGCGTGGAAGTGCGGCGGCCCGTGGTCGTTGAAGTACATCTTGATGACGATCCCGAAGAAGCGGCTGATCTCCGGCACGCCGGATTCTACCTCGTCACTGCCCGAGCCGCGCACGACGTTCGCCGAACGCCCCGCTCCCTTCGCGTAGACCCCCGCCGCGCCTGATGCACTCGAACGCCGGACCGATCCACCTGTTGACGCTCGCGCTCGCCGGCCGGCTCAACCGACGCCAAGCCGCGGCGATCGAGTACCTGCGGGAGGAGAACCGCGTCCTTCGCGCCCGGCTCGCCGAAGGCCGGCTCCTGTTCACCGACGTCGAGCGCAAGCGCCTCGCGGTTCGCGGCGCCGAACTCGGCCGCGCCTTCCTCGCCGAGGTGGCGACGATCGTCTCGCCCGACACCATCCTGCGTTGGCACCGACGGCGTGTCGCCGCCAAGTGGACGTTCGCGTCCAAGCCCGGCGCCCGAACCGGCCTGATGAAGAAGATCGCAGGCCTCGTGGTCCGTTTCGCGCGGGAGAGCCCGACGTGGGGCTACGACCGGATCCAAGGTGCGCTGAAGAACGTCGGCCACGTCGTCGCCGCCAACACCGTCAAGAAGATGCTGCGGGTCGCGGGCATCGACCCGGCGCCCGAGCGCGGCGAGAGGACGAAGTGGAAGACCTGGCCTGAAGGCCCACGCCGCCTCGATCTCCGCGACCGACTTCTTCACGACCGAGGTCTGGACGGCGCGCGGCCTCGTCACCCACTACACGCTCTTCGTGATCGACCTTGCCACGCGCGCGGTCGAGATCATCGGAACGACGCCGAACCCGACGGCCTTGTTCATGAGCCAGGCGGCGCGGTTGCTCACCGATCCGGTGGAGGGCTTCCTCCGCGGGAAGCGGTTCCTGATCTTGGACCGGGACTCGATCTTCTCAAAGGCGTTCCGCGACGAACTGCGGAGCAATGGCGTTCGCGCCGTGCGCACCCCTGCGTCGGCGCCGAACTGCAACGCGTTCGCCGAGAGGTTTGTGCTGACCGTTCGCCGAGAAGTCACGGACCGCATGATCTTCTTCGGCGCCGATTCGCTGCGGCGAGCGCTCGGTGAGCACCGCCGGCACTACAACGCCGAGCGAAATCACCAGGGTGTCGGCAATGAGCTCATCGCGCCCGTCGACGCCGTCGGCGTCTCGGTAGGGCGCGTTGAACGGCGCAAGCGTCTCGGCGGAATGCTCAACTTTTACTATCGCCGCCCCGCGTGACGCGCGTCCGCGCGACGACGCGCGGTTGACAATCGACGGAACGGGAGTTGTGGAGCTGAAGAGGGTGCTGGTTCTCTTCAACTACGGAAGGCGGGTGCGCCGGGCGGCGTGAGCGGGGCGAGTTGAGGAATTCGAGAAGACGTCTTTCACACGCCGGGATCAAGGACGCCTACGAGGGCGATCAACCGGGTCGGGTTTCGGCCGCATCGAACTCGTGCCCACCGTAGGACGGCGGACGCGCGTCCGGCGGATCGGTCCTTCCGCCACCGCCCATGGCGGCGTGCCGTCCCAAATCAGAACGTCGGGGCAAAGATCCGCCCCGTTGGGCCACACGACCGTGCCGCCTTCGACGCGCACGGCTTCGAACGCCTTACGACGGGTTCGAATGTCCGAGAAGATCGGACCGGTCAGAAGGCCGCCGACATCGCGTTCGATCGTCCTTCCGTCGGTAAGCACGAGGCGCAGACGAAAGCCGTCGAGCGCAGTCGCCGATCTGA
>DASPNK010000704.1:0-5221 GCA_035626575.1 Planctomycetota bacterium
GACGCGGGCTGCAGCCCGCGCACGTAGTCGTGCCATTCCTTCTCGAGCGCCTTCATGTCCTTGACGCCGAGATAGCGCTTGAAGGCCTGCTCGACTTCGCCGCCCTCCACCGTGCGCATGTCGCCGTTGAACGGCACGCGCTTGATCGCCGGATCGGACGCCAGCGACTTGTAGAACGTCTTGAACTTCGACGCGTACTTCGGCGTCTGCATGAGGAAGTGCACGAACGACCAGCCCCAGGCGTAATGGTCGGCGGTGAACTCACCGTGCTTCAGCGACATCAGTTCCGACAGCGTCTGGAACTTGTCGTCCATGATGTGTGCCTGGATGACGGTGAGCCGGCCGTCCTGCAGCGCGCCGGTCTTCATCTTCTTCGCCTTGGGATCCCATTCGCTCGCGCCGTAGTACTCGGCGAGCGACTCGTTGATCCACGGCGGATAGCCGAACTTCAGGTCGATGAGGTGCGTGAGGTAATGGTTCGCCTCGTGGAACATGACGTCGACCGTGAGGCGCTCGTCCATGCGGTCGTAGAAGAAGTTCAGCTCGCGCGGATCGACGAACCGGTAGTAACCGATCACGCCGCCCTTCGCGCCGCCGACCTGCTCGAACGTCTCGCGGTCGTGATAGAAGCACACCTTCATCCGCCCTTCCTTCGGCGGCTTGGTGATGCCCCATTCCTTGGTGAAGACGCGGAAGTACGTCTCCATCAGCTCCGCGTAGTTCTTGAGCACGTCCTCGTCGATCGTGTACTCGAACTTGAAGTTCGCGGTTTCGAGGTGCTTGCGGTTGCGCCACTCGCGGCCCTCGCGCGCGGCCTTGATCTTCTTCATGCGCGCGAGGCGGCGATCTTCGAGCAGCCGATCGCGCTGGTCGGGCTTGATCCATTTGCCTTCGAAGCGCACGAAGCCCGCGGCGAGCTTCTCCGACGCCTCGGGAGGCAGCTTCTCTTCGCCGCCGGTCGACTTGCTGACCGACGCCTCCTTGACCAGCTCTTTGGGTACGAACACGTCGCCGTTCTTGAAGTGAACGGTCACGCCTTCGGGCGTGCGAGTCATGCTCGGCCCGATCACGAAGCGTCCGTCGGTGAGCTGGAGCGAATCCTGGCCCTGGACGACGGCGCAGGAGAAGAGGGCGGCGCACCAGACCGCCCGGGGGATTGCGGAGAGTTTCAAGGTCGCGGTCCTCACTTGATCGTCGACTCGAACCCGTTCTCGAGCGTCTTCCACTGCGCATCGGTCCATGCGCCCGTCGCTTTGTCGAAAAGCGCCTTCATGGATTCGGAGCCTTCCTTCTTGCGCGACTCCTTGCGCTCCTTGAGAAGCCTCTCCTCCTCCTCTTCCGACTCGGCTTCGGTCACCGACTTCGGGCGCTCCTTGCCGTCTTCGGGCTTCTCCGGCTCGGCGTTTTCGAGCTCGATCGCGGTCTTGACGTAGCCGGCGAGGAAGCCCTTCAGATGCGGGACCTTCTGACCGGGGCCCGCGAGCCAGCGGAACAGCCGCGCCGAATAGGCGGCGTTCGTCATGTAGCCGTCCGAGTAGAAGGCGTCGTTGGCCTTCGACAGCAGGTCCTTCGCGGACGGCGCGGCCTTTCCCGCGTTCGCGGCGATCGCGCGCGCTTCCATGGCGTCGGTCTGCAGCTGCAGCTTGCCGTCCTTCACGACGGCCGAACCGAGCACGCCGCTGAATCCGGCGTCGAACCACGCCGGAGTGGCGAGGTAGCTGACCGGGTCCTTGTCGTACAGGTAGCGTCGGCCGACCGACGTGAGCAGCAGGTCGAATCCCGTTCGCGCCCCCATGTTCGCGTCCTTGAACGTGAGGAGCTCCTGCTGAAGCGGCGAAAAGGTGTCGGAGGAGCCCTTGGCGTACGCGAAGTACTCGTCGTAGGACGCGAACACGCGGATGACGCCGCGCATAACGTATTCGTCCGACACGGCGCCGAACGTCTCGTCCATCCACTTGCGGCACGCTTCCGCGGCCTCGACCACCTTCTCGGTGAACCGTTCGTCGGTGTGCGAGAGGACGTGGAAGTTCTTCGATTGGGAGATGCGCCAGCCTTCGGGGATCTTCTTCTTGACGGCGTTGAGCCGCGCCTCTTCGGCGTCTTTGCGGCGCTTGCGCCGCTCGTCGGCGGACATTTCGCGCCACTTCTTGCGTTCGGTCGGCGAGAACGACGACCCCGGCGAGCTCTCGCCGGTCGAGCTGCCGGCGGTGATCGCCGCATCGGCCTTGATGAAGGTGAACGACTTCAACGCCTGTTCGAACGTCGGGTACAGCTTGTCGAAGTGCTCCTCGAGCGCGTCGAACTCCACCGCATACTCGCCGGCTTCGTTGCGGAACACCCAGGTGACGATGCGACGCTTCGCCGCCGCGAGCTTGTCGATGCGGACGTCGTACTTCTTGCACACCACGCCGCCCGCGCCTTTGCCTTCGACCTCTTTCTCGACGTGGAAGCCCTCGCTCGAGTTCCGCTTCAGGTAATCCTGATAGTCCTTGTAAGGGACCGACGCGAGGGTGATGCCCGTGATCTTCGTGCCTTCCTCCGTCTCCTCCGTATCGATTTTCGGCCCCTTCACCTTCTTCGCGTCGTCGAGGAACACGATGACGCGGAGCGTGGGCTTGTGCGTGAAGTAGAACTCCCCGCGCGCGACGTATTCGCGATTGCAGAGGTACTTGGCGACGATCCAGCGCTCCTCGGGCGACATGGGCACCTGGTCCCACTTCTCCGGCACCCGGATCTTGAAGCCCATCTTCCGGTCTTCATGCCAGCCGTTCTTGAAGACGGCTTCCTGCGCCGCCGCGGTCGCGACGAGAAGACAGGCCGCGAGAAGGGGTCGAATCGTCATGGCAATCAATCTCCAGACTCCGGCGGGCGCCTCCCGCCGCAGGTCTTCGCCCGGACCGTCGCTCCGGCGGTCCGGGCCGAATCCTACAGGAGCCCACGGACGCCGTCTCGCTGCCCGCGTTCCCGGTTTCCCCGATTCGTGCCGTCGATGAACGGCGCCGCGACGCCTCGGGTTCGGCCGACGGCTCGCCTACGATGGCCCGCCTTGGCCGCCCCCGCCGACTTCGCCGACGACGACGCTTCGCCCTCCCGGCCGCGCCGGCGCGGCGCCGGTTCCGCCCGCGCAAACAGCGGGGCCGCGGTCGAGTCGCCGCTGACGCGGATCGAAACGGTGCTCGTCGAGCCCAAAGGGCCGCGCAACATCGGCTCCACGTGCCGCGCCCTCAAGAACTTCGGGTTCCGGCGGCTCGCCCTCGTCAACCCGGCCGTGACGGACCACCCGGAGGCTCGCGAGATGGCGTCGAGCGCCGGCGACGTGCTGCGGGAGGCGCGCGTGTGCGCCACGCTGGACGAAGCGCTGCGCGACGCCACCTTCGTCGTCGGAACCACGGCCCGGCCCCGGCATCGCGTCCCGGTGAAGTCCCCTGCGGAGGCGGCGCTGGAAATCCTCGCGCACGCCCTCTCCGGCGGCGAGGTGGCGCTGGTCTTCGGGCGGGAGGACCACGGCCTTTCGCAGGACGAGCTGCTGCGCTGCCATCTCGCGCTCAATATCGAGACCGCGCCGGAGTACGGCTCGCTCAACCTCGCGCAGGCGGTGTTGCTCGTCGCGTACGAGATCTTCCGCGCGTCGGCGTTGCCCTCGGCGAAGGCGCAAGGCGTGCTCGGCCGGTTCCTGACCGCGGAATGGCGCGCCGTCCTCGAGGACGAGCTTTACCGCGCGCTGATCAAGCTCCGTGCGATGCATCCGTCCAACGCGGCCGGATTCCGCGAGAGCCTGACCCGCGTCTTGACCGCGGGCCCGATGCAGACGCGGGACGTGCGGGTGCTCTTCGCGCTGGCGCGGCACGCGCAGCGGGTCGCGGATCCGACGGATCCCGGCGCCCGCCCGCCGCGCGCGCCGAAGCCGCGCGAACGGACCTGACGGCGCAGGCGTCGCCGCAGCGACCGTTGCTACCGTCGCCGCCGGAGACGCCCGTGAGGCTCGTCGCAGCGCACCGCATCCTCATCCGTTCCTTCGCCGCGTTTTCGGCGGGCTTCGGCGTCTGGGCCGTGTGGCGCGGCGCGCAGGGCCTCCAGGGCGGCGGCGTCGCGATCGCCTGCGGCGTCGGGTTCGTCGCGGTCGCCGCCGGCTGCCTCGTGTACCTGCGGAAGGCGCCGCACCTCCGCCGTTGACGCGGACCGCGTCGTGATCGGTTTCGTCTCCGGGTTCCTGGCGCCGCTCCGCGGCTTCGCGCACATCACGGCGCGCCCGGGGCTGTGGCCTTGGGTCGCGCTCCCCGTCGCGCTGAACGTCGCGCTCTGCGTCGGCGTCGGATGGGCCTGGTTCGGCTGGGCGTCGCCCGCGCTGGAGCGCTGGACGGTCGATGCGCTCGGCGGCGCCGGTTCGTGGTGGGGCGAAGCCGTCGAATGGGCGACGTGGCTCTTGATGCTCCTCGCCGCCGCGCCGCTCCTGCTCGGCGCGTACCTCGCGTTGTCGAACGTGGTGGGCGGGCCCTTCTACGAGGTGCTCTGCGAGCACGTGGAGAACGCCGCGGCGGGCGTTCCCGACGACGCTCCGCGCCGCGGCCTCTTCCGCGCCGCGGTCGGCGGATTGCGCGTCGAAGCGGGCAACCTCGTGGTGACGCTCGTCGGCGGCGTCTTCGCGTTCGCGGTGACGCTTCTCTTCCCGCCGTTCGGCGCCTTCGTCGCGGCGCCGTTCGCCTGGTTCCTCGCGGGCTTCGGCTTTCTGGCGTATCCCTTCGACCGCCGCGCGACGACGCTCGGGTTCAAGCTCCGCGCCGTGCTCCGCCGCCTGGGCGTCGCCCTCGGATTCGGCCTCGCGGTCTCGCTGGCGCTTCCGACGATCATCCTGCTCCCGATCGTCGCGCCGTGCGCCGTGGCCGGGGCGGCGCTGCTGTTTCCCCACGGACGGCCTGCGGGGAGCCGCCGATGACGCCGAAGACTGCGCGGACGGTGAAGCTGTCGATCACTAACGTCGTCACCATGTCCGCGCTCGGCGCCGACCCGGGCCTGGTCCGGTGATTCGTCATACAGGACGGCTGATTGGACCGCGGAGGCCCGCCCGCGAAGCGAAGCGGAGCGACGGCCCCGCATCGTCGAACGTCGACGGCGCGCCGGCGGTCCGTCGGGCGACGACCTTGATGTTCGTCGCACGGCGCCGTTCACCGTCCGCCGCCGATCGATGATGCGGACGCGTCCTCGCTGCGCTCGGCGCGGCGCT
>DASPNK010000705.1:0-2988 GCA_035626575.1 Planctomycetota bacterium
GCGGGCATGGAGCTGCGGCAACAACTCCGGCGGCCCGATCTTGCCCGTCAACGTCGCGCCACCGGAGACGATCACATCGAGATCGTCCTCGGCGTCGAAAGTTACGTCCCGGACCAGCGCCGGATGCCCCGGGCCGAGCACGCGGAGGGCGAGCGTTTCGCGCGGCGGCCCGCGCAGCGCGAACACGCCGGCCCCGTCCGTGCTTCCGCCGCCGATCAGAAGGGCGCGGTCGCATCCGTTCATGACGAAGCCGTCGACAGAGCAGGCGGGCGTCCCGACGTCGATCACCTGTTCCTTCGTAACGCGCCTCACCAACTCGACGCTCGTCCCGACGACCGGCGTGCCGTCCGTGCGCTTCACGCGCACCGTACGAGAGACGGACCGAAACACCGTGATTACCTGCCGCGGCGCGCCCGTGTCCGACGCCTCGAAACGATGCGGCGCGCTCGGAAGGCGATCTTCGTCGAGTGGCTCGACGATCAACCAGTGGGTCCCGCGCACGACGCCGCGGACCCTGCACAGGCCGCCGGGGTGAGCGCCCGCTTCACGGAGCCGAGACATCTCCGAACGCCGGGTCGGACTGGTTTCGCGCGACGGGAAGCATCGCACTCCGTACTCCTCGAGCGGCTTCCCGGCGTCGCCGTCGAGCACGAGGAGCTCGATCGCGCCGCCGCGCCGCATGACGAGCTTGACGTCCTTCGCGCCCCAGGGGATCGGCGCCTCGGTGGTCGCGCTTTCGTACCCGTCCAAGGTCGCGGTGAGCGTGACGGGGACCGTCGGATCCGCGTCGCCGCGCTCCGCCGCGAAGGCGCCGTCCCGCTTCGACTCGACGAGGCGGCGTTCGACGACGCCTCGCGACCGCGAGACGTCGATGAACGCCCGCGCCACGGGCGCGCCTGAATCGTCGACGACCGTCCCCGTGATGACGTCGGTCGCGCCCGCGCGCGTGATCTTGAACTCGAGGACCTTCTCCGATTCCTCCGCGGCGACCGTGAACCCGTCCGGTTCGATCGACGTCGCTCCGACGGGAGGGCGCACCACATAACGCCCCGCGGACAAGCGCTTCTCGTAGGTGAACGCGCCGTCGGCGCCGCATCGGAACTGGTGCCCCGACCAGGGCGCGGGATCGGAGGACGGCGTGGATTCCAGGTTCGCCTGGAGCGCCACGTTCGCCTGCGGGACGCCGTCGGCGTCGACGACGCGCCCGCGGATCCTGGTTCCGCGCGCCATGGGGACGTCCCCGAGGTCCGCCGTCGCTCCCGGCGCGACCTGATGCCACCGCGCCGTCATCTCGACGCGATCGTCGGCGGCGATCTCCGTCATGAACTGATAGGGCGGCGGCGGCGCGAACCGGAGATCGAACCGGCCGTCGGCGCCCGTCGTCAGCGCCGGCGGATCCGTCCATGCGACTTTGCCGCGACGCGCGACGTATTCGCTCAGCCGTTCTTCGTTTCCCGGCCAACCGCGCAGAGTCACCGAGCATCCCGCAAGCGGCGCCCCCGTCTCGGCGTCGACGCACCGACCGCGGACGACGGCCGGCGCCTCGACCGCCTCCGCCCGGTCGGCCGCGGGACGCGAGTCGGCGAACGACGCGGTGGCGATCGGCCCCGGGGCGACGGTCGGCGTCGGCTCGACGTCGACCGAAGCCGCCGGCGTCGAAGACGCGTCGCGCGGCGGCGACGAGGTCTCCGACGGCGCGGCCTCGCGACCGAAGACGAGGAAGACCGCGAGTCCCAGCAGTCCCGCGCCGACGACGACGGCGATTCCTACGCGCATATCCGTTCTCCGGCCCGACCTGGCGCCTTCCGCCGTGCGCCGGATCGTACCGTCTCGCCGCGACGGTGGAGGGCCGCCGCAACGAAGTTCCGGGACGGCGGGAGATCGATCTCCCCGCGCGTCGGAGGCGCCGCGACGGGGACAGTCCGCGGCGGCGTGGCGCGCGACGCGTCAGTACCCGGACGAAGCCGGGAGCGTGATCGTCGCGGAGGTCTCCGGCGGCGTCACGCTGAGGACGCCGACTTCGATCATGAGGGGCGTCGGGTCTTTGTCGAGTTGGAAGAGCCGTCGCTGCGCTTCCTCGTCCGCGAGATGCCGCGGCCAGACCCTGACCTTGAACGAACCCTCCTGCACGCCGACGACCTCGACGACGCCCTGAGCGTTCGTCTTTTCGGTCGAAATGGACCAGTGCGGCGGCGGACCCTGCAGGAATACGTGGACCCCGGCGAGCGGCGTCGCGCCGTCGCTTGCGGTGACGACGAGCTTCAGCCTCGAGGACCGCAATGCGACGTCATGCGTCGCGGCGACGCCGGGGCGGATGCGTAGCACGTCGCTCGCCGCCGTCGGAGGAAACCCGTGCTGCGAGGGGCATTGAATCGTCGCCCGGTATTCGCCCGGCATGAGCGTCGCCGCGTAGCGGCCTTCCGCGTCGCATCGGATGTTCTGCGCGTACGCGCGCTGATCCGCGAAAGCGCCGCCGAGATTGCCGAAGAAGCTGATCAACGCGTCGCCGAGCGGAATCCCGTCGAGCGTCACAGCGCCTTCCACCGTCGCCTTGACCAGGTCGGGCAGGTCGTAGTCGCGGCGGGTCGTTTCCCCGTCCGCCAACGTGACCCGCCCGAGAAGGATCGCACGACTGGAGATCGCGAAGCCGCCGTCCATCGCCACGTACTCCGAGACATGAAGGAGGATCTCCCACGCGCCGGACGGAACGCCTTCGAGGCGGAAGGAGCCGTCCGCTCCCAGCGGCGGCGCCAGCCCCGCCGCGGGGAACTCCTGGAATCGATCTTCCGCGCGCCTCAAGGAAACGCCCGGCGTCGGGATCCCGGCGCCGCCGGGTGCGGCCCCCTTGCGGGCATGGAGCTGCGGCAACAACTCCGGCGGCCCGATCTTGCCCGTCAACGTCGCGCCACCGGAGACGATCACATCGAGATCGTCCTCGGCGTCGAAAGTTACGTCCCGGACCAGCGCCGGATGCCCCGGGCCGAGCAC
>DASPNK010000706.1:0-6609 GCA_035626575.1 Planctomycetota bacterium
GCGGCCGCGCTCGAACGCGGGCAACTCGACGCGCACCCGGCCGTCCGCGTCGGTCGCGGATCTCAGGACGGGCGGCTCTTCGAGCGATGTCCAGGCGCGCGGCGCCCCGACCCGCGCGCCTTCGACCGGAGCGCCGTCGGCGTCGAGGACGCGCACGTCGGCGTACGCGAACGGCGCCAGCCGCAGCTCGAGCGGGTCGTCGTTTCCGTTCCTGCCTCCCACCCTCGTTTCGATCGAACCGTGGGGCGACCGGGCGACGACGGTGTATGGCCCCGGCTTCGGCTCGGCCGACGCCATCCCTTCGGCGTCGGTGACCAGAATCGGAGGAGGGGCGCCCGTCTTGGCGGCGCCGTACAGGATCACGACGGCGCCGGGGACGGGAACGCCGTCCGGCGCCGTCACCCGATAGCGGCGTGTCCGGTCGGCCGCGGACGTCTTCAGGACGGCTCGGGCCGCCGCACGGGAGGCGTCGGGGGCCTCGGCGGGCTGGGCGGCGCGGGACCGCGCGGGTTGCGGCGGCGCGGGCTCGGAAGGCGCCTCGGCGTCGCGCCGAACGCGGTCGGCGACGACGGGTCCCCTCGTCGACGGCGACGGTCCGACGCCGTCCTGCGCGCCGGAGTCGTGCGCCTCGCGCGGCGGGACGACGATCGGCGCGTCCGCCGCCGGCCGATCATCTCGCCACAACAGGAAGCCCGTCGCGACGAGCGCGGCGGCGAACGCCGTAAAGAGAAGCTTGGACGGAGTCGTCATGGACGGGCGAAGGCGGACGGATCGTAACGACAGAGGCGACGAGGACCGCGAGGCACTCGGCGGCGCCCGGGCGCGCGCAGGCACCGGCGACTCCGACGCCGCTCGTTATCGTCCCGCCGCCATGAGCGATCGACTGGACGCCTTTCTGGCGCACGCGGGCGTCGGCTCGCGCAGCGACGTGAAGCGCCTGATCCGCGGCGGGCGGGTGACGCTCGACGGGGTCGAGTGCCGCGACGCGGGCGAGGCGGTGCGCGGGCGCGCGGTCGCGGTCGACGGCGAGCCCGTCGCCGAGGCGCCGCGCGGCGTCGTGCTCGCGATGCACAAGCCGATCGGCGTCAGCTCGTCCCACGACCCGATGGAGGCGCCGCTGGTGTTCGACCTCGTGCCGGAGGCGTACCGCGCCGTTCCGCTCGAATGCGTCGGCCGGCTCGATCGGGAGACGTCGGGATTGCTCCTGCTCACCGACGACGGAGCGCTCAACCACCGGCTGACGTCGCCCAAGCGCCACGTGATCAAGCGCTATCGCGCCACGTTCGTCGGCCCTCTCGCGGCCGACGCCGTCGCGCGCTTCGCCGCAGGCATGACGCTGAAGGACGACGACCGGCCCACGCTCCCGGCGACGTTGACGGTCGACGCCGCGCCCGCGGGAACCGCTCCGGGCCGCGCGACGGTCCTGCTCCGCGAAGGCCGCTACCACCAGGTCCGGCGGATGTTCGCCGCGTGCGGCGCACGCGTGATCGACCTGCATCGGGACCGCATCGGCGGGCTCGACCTGCCGCCCGACCTCGCGCCCGGCGCGATGCGTCCGCTCTCGGAGGACGAGCGCGCGCGCCTGTTCGAAGGCTGATCGTTCAGCGCGGCGTGACGCGGCCCGGCGCCGTGGCGCGCTTCAGCGTCAGCAGGGCGAACGACGTGTGGATGACCTCGCTCCGCCATTGCGCGCCCGCGACGTCCCAGCGGCCGTCGCGGCGCTGGAGGTCGCACAAGATCTCCGCCGTCTCGCGGTACCAGTCGTGGCGCCCGACGTACCGCGTCTCGGTGAGCGCCATCGCGCGTTCGAGCGTGTAGAGGAAGTAGAAGTCCGGCCACTTGTCGATCGGCTTCCCGGGATCGCAGGGCTGGAGGTCGACGCGCCACGTCGCGTCGAGGTGGTTGAGCGCGAGGTCGATCGCCCCCGCGATCTTCGGCGCGCGGTGGTCCTTCAGCCCGTCGCGCGACAGGGCGTCGAGCGACAGCGCGAGCAACGCGATGCCGATGCAGTCGGGCGTGCCGCGCCCCCACGTCGCCTTCACCGGCGCGTCGTAGTTCCAGAAACCGACCCCGCGCGTGGTCGCCTCGAATTCCGGAAGGCCCTTCGCGGCCGCGCCGCCCGCGGCGCGGCGCGGGAAATGGTAGACGCGATCCTTGCCGCGGGCCTGCGTGCTCATCAACCCGTCGATCACGCGCTCGAAGATCTCCTTGGGGACCGTCGCGCCGCAGCGCTGCGCGGCGTGGAGCCCGAGCACGGCGTATTGGGACGCGGAGAGGTCGGCGTCCTTCGGATCGTCGAGATACCGCCAGAAGCCGCGGTGCCGCGCCTCCGTGAGCCACGCCGCGGCCCCCTCGATCGCCTTCCGTTCGCCGTCGTCGAGGAACCGCTTGTAGACGAATTTCGCGCGTTCGGCCAGCGTGAGCCGCGCGAGCTCGAAGCGCTCGCCGTCGGGCGCGGCCTTGTGCTCGAGCGCGAGGCAGTGGAGGCCCGCCTGATACGTGTCCCGGGGAGGCGTGGTCGGGAGCCAGGCCAGCGCGCGGCGGATCGCGGGCTCGTGTTTGGAGACGCCCGACGCGAGGAGCGCCATGATCGCAAGGCACGTCTGGCCGACGTCGTAGGTTTTCGGGCCCCAGTTCGCCGTGAACGGCCCGAACGAGCCGTCCTCCTTCTGCATCTTGAGGAGCGCGGCGACGCCGCGGTCGACGGCGGCGGCGACGCGCGCCTCGAACGCGGCGTGATCGTCGAACGCGAGGACCGCCTCGCGGGTCGTTTCGGGAAGCGTCCTGAACGTCGGCGCGAACGGCGGCGCAGGCTTGCCTCGCCAGGTCGCGACCCATGACCCGATCCCCGCCAGCAGGTCGCGGCAGAGCGCGCGGTCGTCGTCGGACGCGTCCTCCGTCGTCCGGTCGATCGCGCCCGCGCAGCCGAAGACGCGGCCCTTCCCCGCCGAGGCCTCGAAGAGCCACGGATACCCGAGCACGTAGCGGCGCCCGAGCAGCACCCGCATTCCCGGGGCGCCGAGCGGCGCGTCGACCGCGACGGGTCCGCCGCCGGTCCAGGCGTTGACGCGTTCGGCGTCGAAGCGCGTCGGCGCCGCGAGCGCCGGATGCGACGCGTCGACGTCGAGCACGGCGTCGAAGTGCTGCGCCGACCACTCGAGGACGAGGTCGGGCTCGAGGAACGCCCACGGTCGGCGCGCTTCCGGCGCCTTCGCCTCCGGGATCAGGGTCTCCGGAAGCGCGTTCCTTGCGTGGCTCTGGGAAAAGACGACCAAGGTCCCGCCGCCGGCGACGAAGGCGCGAAGCGCGGCCTGCTTCCGCACGAGCGCGGCGGTCGCCGCGTCGTCGGGGTCGGTGAACCGCGAGCCGATCACGAGAAGGTCGAGCTTCGCGAGCGGCAGCTCGCCTTTGGCCGCGGCGGGGGTCAGGTCGGTCGCCTGCGCGACGAGGCTCTTCAGCGCGTCGCCGAGGCGCGGCTCGGCCATCTCCTTCGCGCCGCGGGGCCGCTCGAGGTAGCCGACGCGGAGGTCGACCAGCCCCTGCGCGGCGGCGACGGTCGCCAGCAGCGCGAGCGCCGCGGCGGCGCGCGACGTCATCTCAGGAAGAAGCCCTGCGCTCGCAGGGTCTCGGCGATGCGGACGGCCGTCGGATCCTCGGTCACTTCGAGGGTGACGTCGTTGAGCCTTTCGGCGGCCACGGCCTTCAGCTCGCGCAGGCGGAGCGCGGCGTCGAGCGCCTGCTTCGACGGCGCTTTGAGGAGCCAGGTCTTCCGCGCTTCGAGAACCGTCACCGCTTTCGCCCAGGCGCGCACCGACGCGGTCACGTTCTGCGGCGGTTCGTAGCGCCCGTGTCGCACCAACGTTTCAAGCAGCTGCTCGACGTTGGCGCCGCCGGCCACCGCCTCCTGCACCGAGCGTTCGCCGAGACGGTAGTGCAGCGTGACGTCGGCCTTCTCGCGCTTCGCGAAGCGGCTCACCACCTGCAGCGCTTCGAGGTCGAGCTTCTCCGGGAAGACGATGATCTCGAGGTCGCCGGTGACGATGAGGCCTGCGTCGCGGCGCGCCTCCCCGGCGCCGTCGAGCAGGCCGAACACGGCGGCGCCGAGCTTGGTGAGGCGCACGGCGTGGCGGCCGTCTTCGGGCGCGTGCAGCTCGACGAGCCCCGCGCGCGCGAGTCCTTTCCCCGCGAAATGCATCAGCTCGCGCGTGAGGACGGCGGGCGGCGAAAGCGGCGGCACCGGCGCGTACTGGTAGCGGCGCTGGTATTTCTCCGCGGTCGTCCGCTGGTCGAGCGTCGCGAGGTAGAAGTTCCGCGCGGCGTGGCAGATCCGGCGCAGGTCGATCCACCTGCCCGCGCCCGCGTCCTTGAGCATCGCGAGGACGATGCGCCGCATGCGGCCGTGGTGGAACTCGGCCTTGGTCCCGCGCAGGTCTTCCTGCACGTACTTGAGCAGCGTCTCGCCGCGCTCCACCGCGCTCTTGTCGGCGAACGCGCGCCACGCGGGCCGCGGCCGGAGACGCTGGTCGTCGTCTGCGCGGATCAGGTCGTGCGCGGAGAGGAACTCGAGGAGAAAGTCGAGGCCCTCCTCGGCGGAGCCGCCGCGGGAGCCCGGCGACAGGACCTCGGTCTCCATCTTGCGCGCCGTCGCGCGGTAGAGCGTGCCTTCGCGCGTCACGCGCAGCACGTGGTGGTCGAGGTAATCGCGGATGCGCTCGAGGTCGCCGGTGACGTCGGCGGCGGGCTCGGGCGGCTCGTCGACCGAAGCTTCGGCGTCGAGGGCCGACCAGCCGCGTACGACCTCGTGGAAGAGCACGAGCGAGCCGGGCTTCAACAGAATGCCGACGTCGGCGAGATCGCCGTCGAAGATCGTGCCGAGCAACGCGCCTTCGAGCGCGACGCGCCACGCTTCGGGGTCGCGCGGCGTCGCCTCGAGGCGCTCGAGGAACGCCTGGTCCATCACGCCGCCCTGCTCGTCGAGGGCGCGGCGCGTCAGGTCCTTCAGGGCGGGGTCGACGAGAGCTTCGACCGCCGCCTTCACGCGGGCGGTCGCCGAAAGCGCGTCGACGAGGTACGCGGGATCGGCGGACGCGTCGACGGTCAGCCCGTAGGCGACGACGCGCGCCGACAGCTCGTCCGGCTCGAGGGTGCGCAGGAAGCTCTTCAGCGAGAGCCGCGTCTCCAGCGCGCGCGGCCCGTTCTTCGCCGCCGCGGCCAGCGTCTCCGCGAGCGGGTCGGGGATGCGCCACATCGGCTCGTGGAAGCGCACCCAGGTCTTGTCGCGGTCCTCCACGAGAAAGCCGCGCTTCTTGAGCGCCGCCGCCACGGATTCGATCTCGAAGGCTCGCGCGGCCGCATCGGCGTGGCCCGGCTCCACCAGCGTGCGCGCCGAGGCGCGGCGGCCGTCGCGCGCCATCACCGCGAGCAGCAGATCGCGGCATTTTTCGGGCAGGGCCCGGAAGCGCTCGAGGATGCGGACGCGGTCGGTCATCACCCGGCGCAGGCCTTCGCGCGCAGCCTCTTCGTCGTGCGGCGTCGCGCCGTCGCCGTTCCAGTAACGGTAGAGCTCGACGATCTCCGAACGCGAGAGATGCTCGAGGGACGTCGCGGGGCTCACGACGCGCACGCTCCCGGCTCGGCGGGCGACTTCAGGGCCTCGTCGAAGGACATGATCCGGTAAGGATAGCCTTGCTCGGCCAGGAACAACTGGCGCTTGGCGGCGAACTCCTGGTCGCGGGAGTCCTGGGTGACGACCGCATAGAAGAGCGCGCCGCCGCCGTCCGATTTCTTGCGGAGCACGCGACCGAGGCGTTGCGCCTCCTCCTGCCGCGACCCGAACGACCCCGAGATCTCGATGGCCACGTTCGCGTCGGGCAGGTCGATGGCGAAGTTCGCCACCTTGGAGACGATGAGCACCGGAGTCTCGCCGGTGCGGAAGGCGCGGTAGAGGCGCTCCCGCTCGGGGTGCGGCGTCTTGCTGGTGATGAGCGGCGCGCCGAGCAGCTTCTGCAGGCGATGCAGCTGCCGCAGATACTGGCCGATCACCAGCACGCGGTCGCGGCGATGCCGCTCGAGGAGCGCGCGCACCACGGTGAACTTGGATTCGTTCTCCGAGGCGATGCGGAAGCGCTCCTTCTTGTCGGCGAGGATGTAGCGCTCCTCGAGATGCGCCGGGAGCGGCACGCGCACTTCGACGCAGCGCGCCTCGGCGATGTGGCCCTTCCGCTCCAGCTCCCGCCACGGGAGGTCGTAGCGGCACGGCCCGATGAGCGAGAAGACCTCGTCTTCGAGGCCGTCTTCGCGCACGAGCGTCGCCGTGAGCCCGAGGCGGCGCCGCGCTTGAAGCTCGGCGGTGACGCGGAAGACCGGCGCCGGCAGCAGGTGCACCTCGTCGTAGATCACGAGGCCCCAGTTGTTGCGGCTGAACAGGTCGAAATGCGTGAAGCCTTCGGTCGCCGACCGCCGGTGCGTGAGGATCTGGTAAGTCGACACCGTGACCGGCTTGATCTCCTTGACGGCGCCGGTGTATTCGCCCACCTGGTCTTCGGTCAGCGTGGTCCGGTCCAGAAGCTCGCGGATCCACTGGTCGACGGCGGAGCGGTTCGTGGTGAG
>DASPNK010000707.1:0-2664 GCA_035626575.1 Planctomycetota bacterium
CGGCGCGCCCCGTCGTCGGCGAGCGCCGCGAGCGCGCCGGCGTCTTCGCGGCCTCGCCGCGACGCGAGATCCTCCTGAGGCGGGTCGCCGACGACGACGGGCGGCCGCGTCGTCGTCCGCCGCGCGACGTCGTCGAGGCCCGCGGCGACGAGCAACCGCACCAGCGCGGCGCGGTCGTGCTCCGACTCGACGATCACCTGCGACGCGAGGCGGGCGACGCTCGCGAACGCGGCCAGCGCGCGCGTCGCCGCGGCCGCGTCGTCGGGGTCGAGCGTGCAGACGATCATCGGCGAGCCCGCGCGCCCGCGCCGCTACGGCGCCGCGGCGCCCGCGCGCGTGACGCGCCGTCCGCCGGTCACCGACCGGTAAAGCTCGAGGTGCGCCGTCCACGCCGCCTCGGGCGAGAACTTCTCCACGGCGCGCGCCCTCGCGGCCGCGCCGAGACGCGCCGCGAGCGCGCGGTCGCGCAGGAGGTCGGCGCACTTCAAGCCGAGCCCGATGGCGTCCCGCGGAGCGACGAGGAACCCGGTGACCCCGTCCTCCACCTCTTCGGGGATGCCGCCGACGCGCGACGCGACGACCGGCTTCCCCGTCGCCATCGCCTCCAGCACCGCGAGCGGGAGGTTGTCGCCGAGCGACGGCGCGGCGACGACGTCGGCCGCCGCGTACCAGGTCGCCAGCGCGTCGGCGCCCAGCTCGCCGAGCAGCGTGCAGCCCTCCGGCGGCGTGAGCCCGTGCACCACGCCCGCGACGAAAAGCCGGGCGTCGGGGAGCGCGAGGCGCACGATGTGCTCGAACGCTTCGAAGAGCGTCCCGTGGCCTTTGCGGTCGTCGTGCGGCGAGTACATGTTCCCCGCCATGAGCAGCGTGGGCCGGTCGTCGAGGCCGAGGACGCGGCGCGCGTCTTCGCGGGGACGGAACGTCGCCGCGTCCACGCCGTAGGGAATGACGCGCCACGGCAGGTCGAAGAGCGCGGTGCGCGCGACGCGCCGCCGCATCCAGGCGCTCGGGTACACCACCGTGGCCCGCAGCCCGCGGAACGCCTGCGCGCGCTGCACGCGGCTCCGCACCCGGTAGTTCGGGTACCACCGCTTCGGCGCCGGCACCGCGGGGCACGCCCAGCACAGCGCGTTGCGGTAGCACTCCCAGCACTCGGGACCGTACTGGTTCACCACGTACACGTCGTGGAGCGTGAACACCGTCGGCGTCCGCTCGCCGAGCGCGCGCAGCACGGCGGGCGGATAGTCGTTGTAGAAGCAATGGGCGTGGACGACGTCGGGGCGGAACGACTCCAGTTCGCGGAGGAGCGCCGGGCCGTCGGCGGCCGCGTCGTTGGGGAACAGCTCGACGTCGAAACCCGCGGCGCGGGCGCGCGCGGCGAGATCGAGCGCGACGGCCGTGGCGCCGCCGCCCGCGCGCTGATTGACCACCGCGAGGCGCCGGAGCGGCGAAGACGGGTCGAGCGACGTCATCGCCGTCACACTCCCCGCCGCATGAGCGCGTCCCAAGCCCGCCAAAGGCCGCGGCGTCCGTGCACGTTGGAGAGGGGGCCGAGGTATTGCCCGAGGTTCTGCGTGAACGCGAAGGGGATCGCCTTGAGGCGCCACCACCAACGCTCGGCGGGTCGGAGCGTCGGATCTTCGCCGATCACGCGCCACAACGTCCGCGTCAGCCCCGCCGCGTAGGCGAAGACGTCGCGAAGGCGCGGCGCCAGCCGCGTCCCGAACAGGTCGTTGATGTTCTGGTGATCGAGATAGGCGCGTTTGAACTCGTACCAGACGGAGTTGCGGTGCGAGTGGATCACCGCGACGCGCGGCTCCATCACGATCCTGCCGAGCGCGAGGACGGCGCCTTTCGCCCAGGTCACGTCTTCGCCGAACTGCCGGCGCGGGAACGGATGCTCCAGGGCGAAGGAGCGGCGCACGGCGGACGCCACGTTGTCGAACTGCGCCCGCATCCACCGCTCCGTCGGATGCAGCGCCCAGAACTCCTCGGGCGACGCCACCGAACGGGTCGAAGGCTCGCCGCCGCCCCGGACCCAATGCGTCAACCGCTCGCGCAGGAACGGCGAGCAGTCGGGGCGCGGGACCTGGTGGCAGAAGACGCCCGCGACCGCGGGGTCGGCGAAGTGCGAGGTCATCGTGCGCAGCCAGTCGCGGCTCGCGGGCGTCGCGTCCTGCACGGTGAGGACGACGATCTCCCCGCGCGCCTCGCGGACCGCGCGGTTCCGCGTGAGGCCGTGGTTGAACTCGGAGTTGGGGATTTCGATCAGCCGGCAGCGGAAGCGGCGGATGCGCTCCGTCGTGTCGTCGCGCGAGCCGCTGTCGATGCAGAGGATCTCGAACGGGTCGGGCGTCTCCTGCGCGACCAGCTCGCGCAGGACCTCTTCGAACAGCGGACCGCCGTTCCAGGTGGGGAGGAACACGGTGACGCGCGGGGGCGTCGGGTCGTCGACGGGGACGAAAGGCACGCGTCGCTTCTATCGTCGTCGGACCGGCGGCGAGGCGAGCGCAGCCGTCAGGCGCCGTGCCTGAGCCGCCGCGTCCGCCGCGTCTTGCGCTGCTTGCGGTGCGCGCCGCCGACGCGCCCGCCGCGCTCGGGCGGAACGCCCGAGGCCGGGACGATCCCGACCGACGGGGCGGGCGGCGCCGCCGGCGGCGCGGC
>DASPNK010000708.1:0-5072 GCA_035626575.1 Planctomycetota bacterium
GGGTGTAGAGCGGGGCGGCGTTCTTACGCAGGAACTCGACGACGCGATGCACCTCGTCGTCGCTGACGTACGGCCCCTGCGCGCGCATGGGCGCGTCGCCGGTCGCCGACGACGAGTAGAGCATGTCGCCCTTGTCCAGCAGCTTCTCCGCGCCCATCGAGTCGAGGATGGTGCGCGAGTCGACCGCCGACTTGGTCTGGAACGCGATGCGCGACGGCATGTTCGCCTTGATGAGGCCGGTGATGACGTCGACGCTCGGACGCTGAGTGGCGACCACCACGTGGATGCCGACGGCGCGCGCCTTCTGCGCGAGGCGCGCGATGGACTGCTCGACCGCCTTGCCCGAGGCCATCATCAGGTCGGCGAGCTCGTCGACGATGATCACCACGTAGGGGAGGCTCTCCGGCAGCTTCTCGATCTCGCCGTCGGAGTAGTGCTTCTTGAGCAGCTCGACCCGCGCGTCGCGGCCCATCTTGTTGTAGTCGCGCAGGTGACGGACGCCGACGCACGAGAGCAGGGCGTACCGCTCCTCCATCTGCGCCACGGCCCAGTCGAGGATCGCCTGCGCCTTCTTGGGGTCGCTCTCCACCCGCGTGAGGAGGTGCGGGACGTCCTGGTACACCTCGAGCTCGACCTTCTTGGGGTCGATCATGATGAGGCGCACCTCCTCGGGGTAGCGCGTCATCAGCACCGAGAGGATCAACGAGTTGACGAAGACCGATTTGCCCGCGCCGGTGCGGCCGGCGATGAGCAGGTGCGGCATCGACGCGAGGTCCTCGATGATCGGGCGGCCCGACGAGTCCTTCCCGAGGAAGAGCGGGATCGCGATCTTCTTCTGCTGCGCCTCCGACATGGACAGCGCGATTTCGCGGAGCCACACCGTCTCGCGATAGCGGTTCGGGATCTCGACGCCGAGCGCCGACTTCCCTTTGACCTGCGCGATGCGCACGCGTTCGACGCCCAGCGCCATCGCGAGATCTTCCGCGAGGCTGGTGACCTTCGAGATGCGCACGCCGCGTTCGATTTTCAGGTCGTAGCGGGTGATGACGGGGCCGCGCACGACTTCTTCGACCTCGGCGGCGACGCCGAAGTCGGCGAGCGCCTCCATCAGCGCGCGCGCCTTGGCCTGGAGTTGCTCGTCCGACTCGCGCTCGAGGGACGGACGCGGGTCGGCCGTGAGCGTCAGCGGCGGGAGGTCGTATTTCTCCTTGCCCTTCAGCTTCGGGTCGCGCGACAGGTTGATGACGGTGACGCCTCCCGCGTCGGCGCGGGACGGCTGCGCGAGGTCACGGATTTTCGGCGGCTTGAACGGCAGCTCCTGCTGCTTCGGCACGGGCTCGTCGTCGGGGTCGAGCGCGTCCTCGTCGTCGTCCGTCGGCTCCTCTTCGAGGACGTCCGACGGCTCCGCGGCGGCCGGACGGCGCCCGCGGCGCGCGGGGCGCGGAGGCGGATCTTCGGATGCGTCGTCCTCGTCGTCGCCCGCGGCGTCGAGAGCGTCGTCGGCGTCGACGTCGGCAGGCTCGACGGGCGGGCTCGCCGCGCCGCGGCGCCGCGTGCGCGGCGCGGACGGTTCTTCGACGAGCGTCGCGACGGCGGACTCGCCGGCGTCGGCGGAGGCTTCCGCGGCTTGGGACTTCCGCGCGCGGCGCGGGCGCGGAGACGCGTCGGCGCCCGTCGCCTCGCCGTCGACCGTCGCGTCGGCCGCGACGCCGGGCGTCCGCGCCTCGAGCTCGGCGGCGGCCTTCCGCCGTGCGGCGAGGCGCGCCGCCTCGGCGTCTTCCTTCGACGCCTTGCGCTTCTCGACGCGCGGCGCGGCTTCGGGCTTCGTCGCGACGCGCCGCCGGCGCACCGAGGGGAAGAACGGCTCGATAAGGAACGTGTCGGTGGTGAGAACGAGGGAGGCCGCGACGCCGGCAGCGCCCGCGACCAGGCTCCACGCGGCGCCGAAATGCGAGACGAGATGATCGGCCGTCCAGTGGCCGAGCACGCCGCCGATGGGGAAGTCGGTGCGGGCGAGCGCGCGGCCGGGCATCACGAGCTGGAAGAGGAGCCCCAGCGTGAGCATCAGCAGCGGCAGGCCGAGCGCTTTCAGGAGCGGCTCGCCGACCGCGGGCCGCGTGCGGAGCCGCCAGCCGAGGAATACGAGGAAAAACGGGAAACCGAACGCGCCGACGCCGAAGGCCTCCACGGCCGCGAAGGCGACGACGCGCCCCGGAGGCCCGCCGAGGTTGGCGGTCGCGGCGTCGGCGCCCGAGTAGCCCGCGGGCACGTAGGTGACGAACGCGACGGCGCAGTAGAGGGCGCCGACGAACAGCGCCCACACCGCGAGCGGACGGCCGTGCTTCGACGGATCGAAGGCGGCGAAGGGAGCGAAGGCGGCTTTCACGCGCGCACGTTCCCCTCGGCGGCGACCCCGGTGTGGCCGAAGCCCGCGGCGCCGCGCTCGGTGGCGCCGAGTTCGTCCTTCACCTCGAAGACGGCGCGCGCCACGGGGCAGAACACGATCTGCGCGAAGCGCAGCCCGCGGCGTATGACGAGCGGCGTGGAGCTCAGACAGGTGACGATCACCTGGATCTCGCCCCGGTAGTCGGAGTCGATCGTGCCGGGCGCGTTGACGAGGGCGAGGCCCTTCTCGAAGGCGAGGCCGCTGCGGGCGCGCACCTGGCCTTCGTAGCCGGGCGGGATCTCGAAGGAGAGGCCGGTGGGGATGCGGACGACGTCGCCCATCTTCACGATGACCGGCTCGGTCGTCGCGGCGTGCAGGTCGACGCCGGCCGCGCCGGCGGTCATGTACCGGGGGTACGGAAGATCCGCGGCCGACGGGTCACGACGGACCCCGACCCGGATCACCTCCGGCCCCGCGGGCGAAGATTGATCCATGGACGCTCCCCTGCGTCTCGGTCAGCCGGCGCGTTTCGAGGAAACGCACCAGAAGCTGCGCCAGCCGCGACTTCTCGATCGTCCCGAGAGGAACCGCCTCCTCGCGGGCGACGAGCACGACGTCGTGGGCCGCCGCTCCGCCGAACGTGGCCGGTCGATTCAGCACCACCAGATCGGCCCCCTTGCGGACGAGCTTCGCGCGTGCGGCGGCGAGCGCTTCCGCGTCGGGGGAGGACTCCAGAGCGAATCCGACCAACGTGCGACGGCCGCGGATTCTACCCAGATCCGCGAGGATGTCAGGGTTTCGGACGAGCTTCAGCTCCAGCGTCTCGGCGTCTTTCTTGAGCTTGCCCGCGGCGCGGGTTTGCGGCCGGTAGTCGGCGACCGCCGCGACCATCGCCGCGGCGTCGCAGTCCTCGAAGGCGGCGAGGCAGGCGGCGTGCATGTCGCGGGCGGATTCGACCCGGACGACGCGCATCCCCGACGGGTCCTTCAGCGCCGTCGGGCCGGCGACGAGCGTCACGTCGTGGCCCGCGTCCCGCGCGGCTTCGGCCAACGCGAACCCCATGGCGCCCGAGCTCTCGTTGGAGAGGAAGCGGACGTCGTCGATCCACTCCCGGGTGGGGCCGGCGCTCACGAGGATCTTCACGGCGCGATCGTAGCCGCGCCCGCCTGCGGCGCGCGCGGCGGGCCCGCGGCGGTCAGCGCAGCAGCGCGTCGGCGCGGGCGAGGATGTCGGCGATCGGCGCGAGGCGGCCGACGCCGTGGTCGCCGCAGGCGAGCTCGCCTTCGCACGGGTCGACGAACGCGAACCCCAGGCCGCGGAGCGTCGCGACGTTCCGAGCGGTGATCGGGTTCTCCCACATGCGGCGGTTCATCGCCGGGCAGATCAGGCGCGGGCCTCGGTAGACGTACAGCGTCGTCGTCAGCACGTCGTCGCAGAGGCCGGCGGCGAAGCGCGCAAGGGCGTCGGCGCTGCACGGCGCCACGACGAAAAGATCCGCCGCCTCGGCGAGTCGGATGTGGTCGTGGGCTTCTTCGCCCGGCGCTTCGAAGAGGTCGACGAACACCTTCCGCCGGGACAGCGCCTGAAAGGCGAGCGGGCGGATGAACTCCTGCGCCGCCTTCGTGAGGAGGACGTCGACCTCGCGGCCGGCCTTGGTCCACTCGCTCGTGAGGTCGAGCGCGCGGTGCGCCGCGACCGAGCCGGTGACGCCGAGGAGGATGCGGGGAGGGGTCGTCGTCATGGAGGCGCGGCGCGCCGGAGAAGGGCGCGCCGCGTCGCGCTCAACGAATCTTGTTGAGGGCGTTGAGGATGCGGCGTTCCGCCTCCTCTTCGTCGGTGGTCGGGTCGAGCTCGGCCGCGCGCGGCTGGTTCATCGTGAGGCGCTCGACCTCGGCGCGGATGGCCTCGCGGTTCTCGTCGTTGTCCTCCACGAGGTCGATCTTCTTCTGATCGATCTCGTCCATCACCACGGCGATGGGGTTCTTGGCCTCGGAGGTCACGAGCCGGCGCGCGCCGCGGTTCAGCTCGCGGAGGCGCTTCTGGACGAGCACCGTCGTGCGGTAGACGCCGCCGACGTCGCGGTAAAGCTCGTCGAACTTGTGCTGATGGATCATGTCGGCTCCCCGGCGCCGAACGCGCCGGTCGATGGGAACGTGGATGCTATTTCGCCGGTATCCACTTGCAAAGCAGCGCTTCGAGCTCGGCGGCCGCCCGCTCGACCCGGTCGTTGACGATCACCCGGTCGTAATCCCGCGCCGCGTCGATCTCCTGACGGGCCGCTGCGAGCCGCCGCGCGATGCGGTCTTCGGTCTCGGTGAACCGCTCCCGGATCCGGCGCTCCAGCTCCTCGAAGCTCGGCGGCGTGATGAAGACCGCCGGGACGGTCGGCCTCTTGGCCCGAACCGCCCGAAACCCTTGCACGTCAACGTCCAGGAGCACGGTCCACCCCTTGTCGACCCACGGATCGACCTCGTCCGCGGGGGTCCCGTAGAGGTTGCCGTAGACCTCGGCCCATTCGAGGAAGCCGCCGCGGTCGATCAGCGCCCGGAAGGTCTGCGGATCGACGAACCGGTAGTGGTAACCGTCGACCTCGCCGGGGCGGGGCGGCCGGGTGGTGGCCGAGACGGAGAGCCTGCGCCGCGGCTGCTCGAGGAGGCGCTTGATGAGCGTCGACTTTCCGACGCCG
>DASPNK010000709.1:0-2951 GCA_035626575.1 Planctomycetota bacterium
AAAAAACACCGCGACATGCGCGGCAACCGACCTGCGGAGAAGTGCGGCTGCTGCATCGAGGAATGATTGGGCAGGGAAGAAAGGGCCAGCTTGCGCGCCATATAGAGCTGGCGACGCCGCTTATGCGGCCGCCGAGTCCAATCCGAAAACTCTGTGGAAGCCGCATCTCTCGAAACGGGCTAAGCGAGGGAATCGCGGGACGCCGGGACGCAATATGAACAGCAACAGTCTTTTCACCAGTGATTTCCTGGTAAAGGTCAAGACGTGCGAAGGCACGGACGCGAGCGGCACGATCCTGTCGCTCGACGCCGAGACGGTAGTCGCGCGGTTCGATCACCCCGCTTCACGGCTGCTGCCGATCGGAAGCGAGACGTTGATCGCGTTCGATGGCGGGGGACTCAAGCGGCGATTCGGGACGCTGGCGCGCGTCGGAGGGTGGCAAGAAGGCGACGGATTCCGCGTCTACACCTTTGCACCGCTCCAACGACAGGAGTTTGAAGATCGTTTCGTGCGGCCGTTTCAGGACGGCCTTCTTCGAAGAACTTCGGTGCGCGTCCTACCGGAGGAAGACAACCCGCCCGTACTTCAAACGTCGGCCGAAGGCTCGGACGCAGTAACGCAGGCGAAGTTGCTCGATATCTCGGTCGGCGGCCTGCGGTTCAGCGTGCCAGCGTACGAGACCCCCAAGTTGTCGACCTCCGAGCGCTTCGTGCTAAAGCTCCGCGCACTAGGATGGGATCAGCCGATCACCTTGGTCGGCGATCTGCGCCACGCGCACTGGTACGCCGACGTCGCCATTTTTGGGATGCGGTTCGACTGGCGGGCGTGCGTCGACGGCGGCCGGGCAGAAAGTCTGCTCACTTCCTATGTCATGGAACTGCAGCGGGCGCAGCTCGCGACGAAGATCGCGCAACCGGCCGTAATCGGCTGACGGCACGTTGCCGACGCGGATCTCATTGTGTTCGCCGCGGCGAGGAATTTCCTCTCTCTGGTGCGGTCGACAGCCTCGCCGCGGCGCACGCTTTCCCACAGGGTCTCTGAACCGTCGCCACTTAGAGATCAACGGCAAGTGCCGTCAGCCACGCCCAAGCCAGGTCTCGCTCAAGGTCGTTGAGCCACCTTGCCGCCCCCGGATGTTCGGCGAGCCCCGCCTCAAGTCGCAGCGCACTCCAAGGGGCTGTCGGCCGATCATGTTCGTGGGTCGCGAGTTCACGCCCCTGATGGAGACGGCTCCACATGGCGCCCCCGCTGCCGTCAACGTCCACTGCGATTGATGCGATGGTCCTGGCAAGGCTTTTTCTTCCCGAAGCTTCGATCGCCGCGGCAAGGGATCTGCCCTGTGGGACGGTGATCAGGGCGACGTTCTGCTTCGATGGGAGAACGGTCGTTCGGTTGCGCAGGCAGGCCAAGATCTCGGTGATGGCGGCGTCGTCAGCGTCGCGGCGGTGCGTCGACCGGCGGATCCCGGTGGTAAGGTTGACGTGAAAGAAAGCCCCATCATCCATGGTCCAGCCCTCCGCGCACCGCAACAGGTATTAGACCGAAGGAAGCATGCCCTCCTGCGGAACACTTGTGGCGCCTGCGAGGGTGTGCCTAGCCTTGGCCGCCGGTGTTGCGCAGTTCGTAGATTGCCCTAAGCGCGAGAGATCGACCGTGCGCGTCGGGCGTGGCGTTGAGGGCCTTGAGTGTGTGCAGCACCTCGTCGACCGTCGCATCGACGAGGATGACTTCGAACCCCGCGCGACGCGCCCAGACCAGATCGTGCTCAAGCTGCCTACGAAATTGGGGATAGGTCTCAGTTGCATCGAATGCACCGCAGAATTCCGCGTACCGCGTCCGGTCAAGCCTCCAGAAGAAGAGTCTCTTGTCGGACACCGGTACGAGCGTACGCTCGCGCGGCGCGGCGTGCCGGCCTTCAGCAGTTTTGTCGTCGAAGTTTCCTCGTTCCACATCGGCGACGAGCGCGCAGGGCGTGAAAAGAAGTGATTGTCGCGATCTACAAGGAGGCACTGATTTAAGGCGTTGAGGCTGCGTCGTCTAACGTTCGATCCCGACGGTACACGGCGACGCCTCTCGAACCCTAGACTCGCCGCCCCCCTCAGGCCGCCCACCGCGCCCGCCTTCCGCTGTTGAAGAGAACGACCGCCCTCTTCAGCCGCGCAACTCCTGCCCCCGCCATAACTAATGAGAGGACGTGATCGTCGCCGACGGTCGCGTCCTTATTCATTTCGGGGGTGATCGCCTCCCCCGCCGCATGCGCTGCGGCCTCCTTCGCGCCATCGGGCGCCGTCCCTGCTTCGACCGCCGCCGCATCCGTTCGCGCCGCGATCGTCCGGGCGACCCGCGCGTCCAGTTCCGCGGGGTCCATCCCTGCCGCCGCCGTTGCGGTGAGCGGCGCCGCGTGGAACACGATCTCGCCTTCCTTCCTGCCGGGGTCGATCATCACCTCGACCACCAAGTTGCGGAGGATCTCCCGCGTCTCGTGGAAGGTCGCGTGCTCCATCGCCGCGCCGATCGCCGCCGCGTCGCGGATCAGCGCCGCCGAGAGCGCGGCCGCGTCCTTCGCCGCCGTCCGCTCCCGCGCCGCCGCGTCGGCCTCGGCCGCGAGCGCCTCAGCCTTCCGCTTCGCCTCGAGGATCTTCTCGCCCAACACCGGCGCGAGCTCCGGCGTCAGGCACGCCACCATCCCGTCGAGGCGCTTCCGTTCGTCGGCGGCGCGGCGGCGAAGATCCGCCTCGCGCTTCGCCACAGCCTCCGCGTCGGGCGACTCCGCCGCCAAGGCCTCGAGCAACAACCCCGCCCCGGCGCCGACCGAGAACGACTCAAGGTGTTCCCGCGTCGCCGCCGTCACCAGTCGCTCGAACTCGTCCTTGGCGATCAGCGCGCGCCGGCACTTCGCGTTGCCGTGGCACACGTACCCGCCGCAGGCGTAGTACAGCGTCTCAATGCGC
>DASPNK010000710.1:0-10313 GCA_035626575.1 Planctomycetota bacterium
GACGCGGGCCTCGGCCGCGCGCCGGCGCAGGAGCTGGAGTGCGACGCGCTCGTTCTCGACGAGACGTCGATGCTCGACCTCGTCCTGTTCGTCGAGGTGCTGCGCGCGCTGCCGCCTGCGGCGTCGCTCGTCATGGTCGGCGACCCCGATCAGCTCCCCTCGGTCGGGCCGGGCGACGTGCTGCGCGCCCTCCTGCGTTCGGGGGCCGCGCCCGCGGCGCGTCTCACGAAGATCTTCCGGCAGGACGAAGGCGGGCTGCTGGTGCTGAACGCGCACCGCGTGCTGCAGGGTCGCCTCCCCGAACCGCCGCCTCCCGGCGCGGTCGCCGACTACTACTTCATGGAGCGCGAGAACGCCGAGGACGGCGCGGAGCTGATCCGCGACCTCGTGACCGCGCGCCTGCCGGCGAAGTTCGGCTTCGACCCGCGCGAGGACATCCAGGTCCTTTGCCCGATGCACCGCGGCGCCGCCGGGACGGAGCGATTGAACGCGGCGCTGCAGGAGGCGCTGAACGGAAGCGCGCCCGCTTTCCGCCGCGGCGAGCGGACGCTGCGTCTCGGCGACCGGGTGATCGCGCTCCGCAACGACTACGTGCGCTTCGTCGCCAACGGCGAGACCGGGCGCGTCACCGCGGTCGACGCCGAAACCCGGACGCTCGAGGTCGACTTCTCAGGCAAGACGCACGTGTACCGCGGCGCGGAGGCCGACGAGCTGGCGCCGGCGTTCGCGCTGTCGGTGCATAAAGCTCAGGGCAGCGAGTACCCGGCGGTGATCGTGCCGCTCTACGTCGAGCACTTCCCGATGCTGCGCCGCTCCGTGCTCTACACGGCGATGACGCGGGCGCGGAAACTGCTCATCCTCGTCGGCCAGAAGCGGGCGCTCGCGGCGGCGACGGCCGACGCGCGTCGGTCGGAGCGCTGGACGCTTCTCGCCCGGCGGCTCGGCGCTCAGGACGACGGCGCGCCCCTCGACGATTGAAGCCGCGGCGGCCCGGTCGCCCTCAGAGCGCGTCGCCCGCCGGCGTGCGGGCCTCGACGACCGGCGGCGGAGCGTTCCTGCCGAGGCGCCACGCGGTGAGCCAACGCATCGGACCGCGCTTCGAGAACCCGCGCGTCGCGAGGCGCCTTTCGAGGTCGGCGAGGTGGGCCGCGCCGTAGAAGATCGCGACCGACCGCGCGCCCTCGGCCAGGGCGACGTCGAGGACTTCCGCGGCGCGCTCGTTCCGCGCGCCGATCACGACGTCGTCCCAGGCGCGCGAGCGCGCGTCCCGCGTGCGGGGGTCGGTCAGCGCCTCCGCGACGCGCGGCTTCACCATGTCGAAGGCGCCGGGCGTCCCCGAGCGCCGCGCCCGCTCCGCCGCGTCCGCCGCCGCTTCGAGGAGGCGGGAGAGGAACGGCCCGAAGGCGCGCAGGGCGTCGCCGCCGGGCAGCAACGTCTCGCCGCGCTCGGCGAGCTTCGCCTCGATCGTCCGCGCGTCGAGGTCGGCGTGGACGAAGTGCGGCCGGCCGTAGACCACGCCGTCTTTCTGGAACGTGAGGTCCAGCAGGCGCCCGAGGGACAGTTGGAGCCGGGCGATCGTCGTCATGTCCTCGGTCGGCGCGCCGCTCACGCCCTCGTACAGCACGAACCCGCACGCCCCGAGGAGGCCGTTCAGCTCCGCGTAGTAATCGGCGTCGGCGACGTGCACCGCGCCGACCAGGATCACCTCGCGGCCGTCCGCGTCGAAGAACGACGCGTAGCCGGTCTCCAGCCGCCGCGCGGCGCCGCGGCCGACGATCCGCACGTAGGCGGACTCGTCGTCGGCGGGCGTCGACCCCCGACGCGGCCGGCGGGATGCGGGGGCCGACGCCGCCCCCTCGCCGGGAGGCGCGTTCCGGGAATCTTGCGCCGACGCCGCGAAGACGGCGAGTCCGAGGACGACGACGACGAAGGCCGGGTGCATGCGCGTCAGCGTGCCGCGCGCTCCCCCCCGCCGCAAGGCCGTTGACGTCCCCGCCGCTCCTCCTCACACTTCGCCCCGCATGTCGTCCGAATCCTCCGCCGACGGCGCCTTCGTCGTGACCGCACGCGGGCTCGCCCACCGTTTCGGCGACGTGCTCGCGCTCGACGGCCTCGACGTGTCGCTGCCGCGCGGCACGGTCGGCCTCCTCGGGCCGAACGGCGCGGGCAAGAGCACCTTCCTCAAGGTGGTCCTCGGCCTGTTGAGGCCCGACGAAGGGGCCGCGACGGTCCTCGGCGAAGACCCGATCCGGCGCGGCGCCGCGATCCGGCGCCGCATCGGCTACATGCCCGAGCGCGACTGCCATCTGCCGAACCTCACCGCCCTCGACCACGTCGCGCTCGCCGCCGAGCTATCCGGCATGCCGCGGAACGCCGCGTTCCGGCGCGCGCACGAGACGCTCCATTACGTCGGGCTCTCCGAGCAGCGGTATCGCGCGGTGGACGGCTTTTCGGCGGGGTTGCGTCAACGCTGCAAGCTCGCGGCGGCGCTCGTGCACGACCCCGATCTCCTCGTCATGGACGAGCCGACCAACGGGCTCGACCCCGCCGGGCGTCGGGAGTTCCTCGACCTGATCGTCGAGGTCGCGCGCAGCGGGATCTCCGTCGTCCTCTCCACGCACCTCCTGCCCGACGTGCAGGAGACGTGCGAGCACGTGGTGGTCGTCGGGCGCGGCCGCGTCGTCCGCCAGGGCACGGTCGCCGAGCTGACGCGCGGCGTCGAACGCGAACGCTCGGCCCGGTTCGCCGGCGATCCGGGGCCGTTCCTCGAGGCGCTGACCCGCCGCGGCGTCGCCTGCCGTTACGACGCGTCGACCGGCGACCTGCGTCTGACGTTGCCGGAAGGCGCGGAATCGCGCGCGGTGTTCGAAGCCGCGGTCGAGGCGCGGTGCGGGCTCAAGCGCCTCTTGCCCGCACGCGGCACCCTCGAGGAGGTCTTCCTCGAATCCCTCGGGGGGCGCCGTGCCGGTTCATGAACGGCTCTATCGCCGGCTTCCGCCGGAAGAACGTACGGGGCGGCGCTTCCTCCCGGGAGTGATCGCGTCCTACGCCCACCGCCAGACCCGACGGGGCAAGCTCTACTGGGGCATGGTGATCGTGTCGTGGATCCCGGCGCTCGGCTGGATCATCGCCCTCTACACGATGTCGCAGGGGACGGAGCTGATTCCCGCAGGGTTGCAGGACGCCGAGCATCGGGACCGCGTGCGGGCCCTCTTCCTCGGGCCGGCCGACACGTTTTTCGGCCATCAGCTGCTCCTCGCGACGTTCCTCGCCGCGCTCACCGCCTGCCCGCTCATCTCCGAAGATCTGCGCCGTCACGCGCTCGCGCTGTACTTCTCGCGCCCGACCACGGCGTTCCACTACGTCCTGGGCAAGTGGCTCGCCGTGATGAGCTCCATGCTCCGGGTGTTCGCCCTGCCGACCCTCGCCCTGTGCATCGTGGCCTTTTCGCTCGTGCCTCGAGGCGCGGAGTTCGGCTGGCCGATCGCCGCGCGGCTGTTCGCCGCCGAGGCCTACGCGTCCGCGGTGTGCGCGACGGTCGCCCTCGGCGTCTCCGCGATCGGCCGTAGCTCGCGGTACTCGGTGGTCCTCTGGTTCGTGGTCTCCTTCTTCACTCATCTCGCGTCAGGCTTGCTCATCGTCGCCACTCAGGAGCCCGAGTTCGCGTTCGTCAGCTTCCGCGACGACCTGCAGCTGGTGGCCGCCCGCATCCTCGACCTCCCGCCGGAGGCGGGCGCCGTGGAGGGGCCGTCGCCGTGGGTCGCCTTCGCGATCTCCATGGCGTGGTGCGCGGGCGCCGTCGTTCTCCTCGCGTCGCGGACGCGCTCGGCGGAGCGGACGTGACCGGCCCGGTCGCGACGTTCCGCCGCGCCGCCCGCTGGTACGGCGCCGTCTGCGGCGTGGTCGACGTCGACCTCGAGGTCCCCGGCGGCGTCGTCGGCCTCCTCGGGCCGAACGGCGCGGGGAAGAGCACGCTGCTCAAGCTGCTGACCGGCCAGCTCCGACCGAGCGCGGGCGAAGTGCGGCTGCTCGGCGTCGATCCGATGCGCGACGCGGAGGTCTTCCGCCGCGTCGGGTTCTGCTCCGAAGACGACGCGCTCTTCGAAGACCTGACGCCGCGGGAATTCCTGCGCTACCTCGCCGCGCTGCACGGCTACCGGGGCGTCGAGCGCTCGCGGCGCGCCGATCGCGCGCTGGAGCGGACCGGCGTCGCGGCCGCGGCCGGGCGCCGCTGCGCGGGCCTCTCCAAGGGGACGCGCCAGCGGGTGCGCATCGCCGCCGCCGTGATCCACGAGCCGGAGCTGCTCATCCTCGACGAGCCCATGACCGGCCTCGACCCTCTCGCGCGCCGCGGCGTCCTCGACCTCATGGACACCTGGGCGCGCGCCGGGCGCGCGGTGCTCTTCTCGAGCCACATCCTCCACGAGGTGGAGGCCGCGGCGCGGCACGTGGTGGTGCTCAACAAGGGCATGGTGCTCGCCGAAGGCGACGTCGCGCACCTCCACGCCTGCATGGGCGATTACCCGTTCGCGCTCGAGCTCGCCTGCGATCGCCCGCGCGCGCTCGCGGAGCGCCTGGTGCGGGAGGCTCACGTGGTGTCGGTCACGGTGCGCGGCGACCGCGTGCGCGTGGCGTCGGACTCGGCGCGCACGCTTCTCGCCGATCTGCCGGCGATCGTGCTCGAGACCGGCGTCGCCGTCTCCGAGCTCGACGCGCCGGAGGAGAACCTCGAGACCCTTTTCGGGCGTCTGGTGAAAGCGTGAACCGGAACCTCCTTCTCGTCGCGGCCTTCACCGCGCAGCAGGTGCTCTCGCGCCGGAAGACCGCGGTGCTCCTGCTGCTTTCCTGCGTGCCCGCGGCGTTCGGTCTGATCATCCGCTACTTCGCCGCCGGCGCGAACGCGGATCCGTTCTACTGGGCGGCGCCGCTCGTGTACACGGCGTTCCTCTGCCAGGTGCTGCCGTTGTTCTTCGCCGGCTCGCTCATCCGCGACGCCGTCGAAGACCGCACCGCCGCGTTCGTCCTGACGACCCCGGTCGGCCGGTCGACGTTCGTCTTCGGCACGCTGCTCGGGTTGATCCCGCCGCTGGTCCTGCTCACCGTCGGCTCCGTCGTGCTGACGTTCGCCGCCTGGCGGCACGGCGTCGAGGCGTGGTGGAGCGACCCGGAGCCGCGCGCGCTGCTCCTCAACCTCGTCGGGGTCGCGAGCGTCGGCACCTGCCTCTACGCCGCGCTGTTCACGCTGCTCGGGCTGGTCGTCAAATGGCCGACCGTGGTCGGCGTCGCCTATTACGGGCTGTTCGAGCTCTTCCTCGGGTTCACGCCCGGCCCCGCGCAGAACCTCCCGCTCTCGACTTCCCTCGAAGCGCTGCTCAGGCCGCCCTTCCGTCGACGGGTCGAGTTCGTGGCCGAGGAGGCGCGGCTTCCCGCGCAGCTTCTCCGCTCGCCGTCGGAAGGAGCGCTCACGCTGCTGATCGCGACGGCGGTCATCTGCCTCGCGCTGGTCTGGCGCGCGCGGAACCGCGACTTCGCCGAAGAATCGGCGGCGGCGCGCTGAGCGCCGGCGCGCCGCGGCGGCGCGTTACGGGCCGCCGGGCTTCCGCCAGATCGCCTGGAGGTGGTGGGCGCGGCCCAGCGCGAGCTCGGTGTCGCCGAACTCTTCCTCCAGCTCAAGGAGCCGGCGGCGGGTCGCGGGGTCGTCGATCCACGGATGCCCGTTGCGGAGGTCGAACAGCGTCTTGCCGATGATCTCGAGCGTTTCGAGGCCCGCGCGCGCGCCGAGCTTCCGCAGCTCGTCCGGCGTGAAGGCATGCGTCGGGAACCGTTCGTCGCGATCGTCGGCGAGCCAGGTGGCCGCGCCCGTGCGCAGAAAAGCGGCCGTCTCGTCGAGGGACGCCTTCGGCCCGCGCTTGAGGAAGACGTCCACGCCGCCGAATCGGGAGTCGACGCTGACCGCCGCGAAGCCGCCCGGCCGCAGCACCCGCGCGATCGCGCGCACGGCTTCGCGCGGATCGGCGACGAACGACAGCGGATCGCCCTGCGCGACCACCGCGGCGAACGCGCCGTCGTCGAGGCCGGCGAGATCCTGAAGGTCGGCCTTCACGAAGGAGGCTTTGGCGCGTTGAGGCAGCGCGGCCGCTTTCTCCTCCGCGCGGTCCAGCATCTTCTGCGAGAGGTCGGAGAAGACGACGCGGAACCCCGACTTCAGCAGCTCGAGCCCGTAGAGGCCGGTGCCGCAGCCCGCGTCGAGGACCGGATGGGAGAGGTCGCTCGGCAGGCGCCGCTTGATCCGCCTCCAGCCGACGTCGAAGTAGTGACGCCAGTAGGCGTCCTTCCGATACACGTCGTCGTAGCGCGGCGCGATGCGGTCGTGGTAGCGCTCGTTCGCCCCTTTCATCGGGGCGGATCTTACGCCGGGCGCCCGCGGCTCAACGATCGCGGAGGGCGAGCGCGGCCGCGACGTCTTCGAAGAGCGAGCGCACCTCGTCGCGCACGGACGGCGCCGCGAGGTATCCGACGCCCACGGCGCGGCCGTCGCGGTCGAGGCGGAAGGCGACGCCGATCTCGAACGCCGCCGCGCCCCGGACGCCCCGGAGCACGCGCACGTCCGCGGGCGCGCCGAGCAGGCGCACCGAGCCTTCGACGGTGGCGCGCGGTCGCAGGTCCGCCGCCTCGAGGCGGTCGGCCATCCGCACCGCCAGCGCGTCGGCCACCGCTTCGGCCGCCTCGTACGCGAGGCCCGAGCGCGGCTGGACGAAGACGAACAGCGCGGGTCCGAGCGCCGACGGCGCCGCGGCGGGCGGCGTGAATCGGATGACGACGCCGTCCCGCGCGCCCGGCAACTCGTCGGTCCGCCATCCGCGCGGCACGAGCGTCGACAGCGTCTCGCCCCGCCAGTACGGCTCGAAGGACTCGGAGAGCCTCCGAAGCCTGCGCAGAGTCGGCTCGGAGACGAACAGCCGGTCGATCAGGTCGTCGGTCGCGCCCGCCGCCTTGAGGACGTCGCGCCCCTCTTCGTCGGTCTGGGCGAACCCGCCGAACCGCGAGGCGGCGTCGACCACCTCCGCTTCGGGCACGCCGGCGTAGAGCAAGACCGCGGCTTCGGCGGCGGTGAGCGGATCGGGCGCGAACGTCGCGCACCACGTCGCGACCCATCGGAGCAGGAAGGGCATGGATTCCCCCGTCCCGTTTTCGGACGCTCGGCGCCCCGCTGAAGTCCGACCGCCGGCGGCCCTTTTCCCCGCCCGACGGCGCGGCAAGATCGGCGCGGAGCGGCGTCCCCATGTTGACCCTCGATCGTCCGGCGCCCGTCGTGGGCGTGATCCACCTTCCCCCGTTGCCCGGTGCCCCGCGGGCGCCCGGCACGTTCCAGAAGGCGCTCGAGCGCGCCCGTTCGGACGCTTTGATCTACCGCCGCGCCGGGGTCGACGCGCTGCTCGTGGAAAACCACGGCGACGCCCCCTTCGACTAAGAGGCCGCGCCGCCCCACGTGCCCGCGATGCTCGCCGTGATCGCGCGCGCCCTGCGCGAGGAGTGCCGCTGCCCGACGGGAGTCAACGTGCTCCGGAACGACGCGCTGTCGGCGCTCGGCGCGGCGGCGGCCGCCGCGGCGGCGTTCGTGCGCGTCAACGTCCTGCACGGCGTCGCGGCCACCGACCAGGGTCTGGTGGAGGGGCGCGCGGCCGAAGCCCTGCGCTACCGGCGGTCCCTCGGGATCGCGACGGAGATCTGGGCCGACGTCGAGGTGAAGTTCGCCACGCCGCTCTACGACCCCGGCTTCGAAGCGGCGATCCGCGCGGCGGCGCGCCGCTCGGGGGCCGACCGCCTGCTGGTGACCGGCGAGGCGACCGGTTCGCCGCCGTCGCTCGAACGGGTCCGCGCCGCCAAGGCGGCCGCGGGCGCGACTCCGGTGCTCGTGGCGAGCGGCGTGGACCGCGACAACGTCGCGTCCCTGCTCGCCGCCTGCGACGGGGTGATCGTCGGCTCCGCGTTCAAGGAGGACGGCGACGTCGCGCATCCGGTCGACTCCAACCGGGTCGCCTATTTCATGAACGAAGTGCGCTCCGCGCGGCGCGGCGCGGGGCTTCCCGCGTGAAACCCGCGCCTCGACGCCGGTCGAAGACCGCGACGTCGGGGACGGCGTAGACTTCCCGAGCCGTGTTTCTGAACCCGGACCTCCTGAGCGACGCCGAAGCCCGGCTCGGCGCGCCGCGCCTTTTCCGCTTCGACCCGATCCCGACGTCGCGCTCGGAGTGGGCCGACCTCCTCGCGATCCTCGCGCCGGGCCGCCGCCACGACGCGGTGTTCGCGGCGCGGTCCGCCGCAGGCCGCTTCGCCGTCATGCGCAAGCCGACGTATCCCGTAGGCGCGTGGCGCCTCCCCGGCGGCGGCGTCGAGACCGGCGAAACTCTCGACCAGGGCGCCGCGCGCGAACTGGCCGAAGAGACGGGGCTCGCGCTGCGGGCGGAGCGCTACCTCCTCCGCGCGACGGTCGCGTTCGCCGTCGACGGCGTCGCGCACGGCTGGACCACGCACGTGTTCTTCGCCGACGCGCCCGTGGAGACGTCGCTCGCGCCGACGGGCGTCGGCGAGGCCGTCGCGGAGTGCGCGTGGGTCGACCGCGACGCGCTCGCCGCCGCCGGCCCGCGGTTCCGCGCGACCGGCTCGGCCGCGCTCGCCTACCGCGCCGCGCTGCAGGACCTGGTGCTCGAAATCCTCTCCGACGCCGGCGCGCGCCGCCGGCCCGCGCCGAAGGAAGCGACGTCATGACTACGCAACCCGCCGTCTCCGCCCAGCCCTACACCGTCCAGCGGTACGTCGCCGACGTGGCCGCGATCATGGACCGGAACCTCCCTCTCGAGGAGGCGGTGAAGGAGATCGCGAACGCGAAGCGGCGGTTCGTCAACGGCGGCGCGCCGCTGCCGCCCGAATTGCTCAAGCAGCATCCGATCGCGCCGTATACGCGCAATCTCGTCCATCGCGATCCGAAGGACCGCTTCACCGTCATCGCGTTGGTGTGGGGCGCCTTCCAGGACACCGCCGTGCACGACCATTTCAACTGGTGCGTGGTCGGCGTGGTGAGCGGCTGCGCCCACGTGGTGAACTACGAACGCCTCGACGACGGATCGACGCCCGGCAAGGCCGACCTGCGGGTCAGCTCGTCGACGCTGCAGCCCGCCGGCGCCGTCGCGGCGCTCCTCCCGCCGCCGCGCACCAACATCCACAAAATGTGCAACGGCGGCCGCGGCGTGATGGTGTCCTTGCACACGTACGGCGACCCCGGCGACAAGGCGACGGCCTACAACATCAAGGAAGGTTCGTACGCCTCGATCGATCTGAGGTTCCACAATCTCGAGCCGTAGCCGCGCGTGCGGTCGGTCTTGCGATCGGTCGTCCGAGAGCCCGGGCCCGCGCGACGGAGGAGCGCGCTTGCGGCGGGCGCGCCCGAAGAACTAAGCTTCCTGCGCCGACGGCGCCCCGGGCGCCGCCGAGGGCCGCGCCGCTCCGCATCGGCGCGGCGTCGGAGGGCGTCTCGATGCCTCGCACGTTCTCTTCCGCGGCGTTCGCCGCGCTCCTCGCGTGCGTCGCGACGGCCCAGGCGCCCGTCAACGATCAACCTTCGGGCGCGCTCGTGTTCAGCGAGCCGTCGACGCTCTTCGACGACAACTCCGCGTCGGCGCTCGACGGCCCGTACCCGCTCTGCGGGAATCCGACGAGCGATCTCTGGTACCTCTTCGTTCCGACGACGTCCGGCGTCGCCACGGTGACGACGTGCTCCGCCGCCGGCGGCGGCACGGGTTCGCTGGGCTCGCTCGGCGACAGCATTCTGGGCGCCTGGACCGACGGCGGCGGGTTTCCCGCGACGGCGATCACCTGCGACGACGACTTCTGCGCTTCGCAGTTCCTGGCGTCGATGATGACCTTTCCTGTGACCGCCGGGGTCCCCGTGTACCTCTCGGTCTGCGGCTACGGACTGTCGTCCGGAACGTACCTGCTCGACGTCACGGTCGTCGTCGCGAGCCCCTCGGTTTTCTCCGACGACTGCGCTTCGGCGACGACGGTGTCCGAAGGCGTCCACCCATACGACACCTCGGGCTTCGGCGTCGCGGGCCCGGCGCCGGGCTGCACCGGATATGCGAACGATCCGTTCGACGGCTGGCTGGCCTACGTGCCGTCGGCGACGGGATTCGCGACGGCGTCGAACTGCCCGGGGTCCCTCCTTGCGCCCGGCGGGGCCGCGGGCGGCGGGTTCGACACTTATCTCGCCGTGTGGGACGGCGCGTCGTGTCCGCCGTCGGGACCGGAACTCGCTT
>DASPNK010000711.1:0-3153 GCA_035626575.1 Planctomycetota bacterium
GGTCGGACGCCGGCACCTGGAGCGGCGGCAGCAGGAACTCGTCGGCGATCCGCTTGAGAACCGTCGCCGCGGAGGGATCGCCGATCGCCGCGAGACCGCCGCACCACAGCGCCAGGGCGTCGCAGTGCGCCTCGAAGTCGGGGAAGGTCATCCGCGCTTCGCCGGTCTTCTTGGCTTCAAACCGGCGCTTCACCTCGTTCAGCGCGCGGTCGTAGATCTTGACCCGCTCCGCCGCGGCGCCGGGCATGCGCCCGTACGCCGCGCCGGCGGCGCCGACCACGGAAAGATCGTCGTCGATCAACGCCGCCGCGAGCGCCTTCGCGCCTTCGCGTCGTGCGAGGCCGCCGAGGACGTCGCAGGCGCAGCGCTTCACGTCGGCGGGCGCCTTGGGATCGGACAGCGCCTTGGCCGTCTGCGTCGCCGTCTCCGCGTCGGCGCGCGCGATCAGCGCGGGCGCCGCCCGTTCGGCGCGGCCGCCACCCGCCTTCAGGTCCTCCAGCAGGCGTTTGAGCTCCGCGGCGCCGCCGGACGCGGCCGGAGGCGCCGGCTGGTCGAGCGGGCCGAAGGCTTCCAGCTCGTCTTTGGTCGGCTTGCCGTCGAACGAGCTGCGCGACGCCTGCGCGGGCGCGAATCCGCCGCCCTCCGGCAGGCCGAGACGCCGCGGCGCCATGAACTCGAACATCTCGCGCTCGACCTCGGGCGGAAAGCCGTGGCCGCTGTCGGGGATCTCCGAGTACACGAAGTCCATGTCCGCCTTGCGCATCTGCTCGGCGATCGCGCGGTCGGAGGCGACCGAGACGACGGCGTCGTCGGCGCCGTGGTGCAGGTAGACGCCGGTCGCGGTCTCCTGGAGTCGCTGCAGGCCTCCGCCGCCTCCGCCGGCCATCGGGGCCACGGTCGCCCATCGCGTCGCGTAGAGCGGACCGAAGTGCCACGCGCCGAACCCGCCCATGGAGTGCCCCGTGAGGTGCACGCGGTTGAGGTCGACGTGGTAGAGCGCCTGGACCTCCTCCAGAACGGCGAGCAGGAAGCCGTCGTTGGGCTTCGCCGACCACGGCGCCTCGACCGCCGTCGGACAGACCGCGAGCCAGCCGAGCCGCGCGGCGCCGCGCTCGTAGAAGTTCATCGCGCTCGCGCCGGAGCCGACCACCGCCTTGCCGTCTTTGCCGCCGCGGCCGCCGCCGTGGAGGCCGACGAGCAGCGGCGTCGGCGTCCAGGGATCGTAGGACGCGGGCACGAAGAGCGTGTACACGCCTTTGTGCTCGCGGGACCGCAGCGTGAGCACGCGATCGTCGATCCTCCCCTTCTTCTCCTTCGCCGAGCGGCGGACCCGCTCGAGCCGGGCGTCCGACCACGGCGCGCCGAGACGCCGGATCTCGTCGCGAAGTGCGGCGCGCGCCGCCGCATCGTCGGCGGCGAGGAACGCGTCGAGCTTCGCCGACAACGCCGGATTCAGCCGGCGGTCGGCGGCGCGAAGCTCCGCGGCCTTCGGGCCGAGGTCCTTGAGGGCCTGCGCGGAATCGGGCGCGAGCGCCGACGCCTCCAGCGCGGCGAAGCGCGCGAGCCCCGCGAGCCTCTTCGACGCGGCGGCGCGGGACAGGTCGAGCCACCCGTCGGCGTCGCCGCCGGCGGCGAGGGCCTCCGCGCGCCGCCAGAACGCGCGGTGCGGATCGGGATCGTCGACGATCCGTTTGACCGAAGTCGCGGGCACGCGTTCGACGCCGCGGGTCGCCCGGCGGATGTCGGTGCGGTAGGGGTTCAGGACGACCTCGGCGCCGCCGCGCTCCCAGACGCGGCCCTTGAGCGGCGCGCCGGACTTCAGCTCGACGACGTCGGCCTGGGCGGCGGCGAGCCCGCCGGCGAGAATCATCACGAGGGCGCCGCGCATCGCCGGCATCCTATCGCCCGCCTCCGGCGGGCGCGTCAGGGCTTGAGGAACGTCTCGAAGTCGCGGCGATCCTGCGCAAGCTGCGCGAGCAGCTCGTCTTTGCCGGCGAAACGCCGCTCGTCGCGGAGACGCTTGAGGAAGAAGACCTCGAGGTCCTTCCCGTAAAGGTCGCCGCGGTAGTC
Organism: Planctomycetota bacterium; assembly: GCA_035626575.1. Lineage (GTDB taxonomy): Bacteria > Planctomycetota > CAIWVZ01 > DASPNK01. The sequence continues at coordinate 2,071 of DASPNK010000711.1, forward strand.
GAGGAGATGCACCTCGACGGTCTCGAAGAGGTCGCGGATCTCCCAGTCGGTCGGATCGTCGACGCCGATCTTCGAACGGTCGAACGTCGGGCGGACGCCGATGTTCACCAACGCCGGAACGCGGCGCCCGTCCCACTCGACTTCCGCGCCGTACACGCCGCGCGGCGGACGCAGCTCGTGGTGGAGGTCGAGATTCGCCGTCGGCCACCCGAGCGTGCGGCCGCGGCCGTCGCCCGCCACGACGGTGCCGAGAACCGAGACCGGGCGGCCGAGCATGCGCGCGGCGCGATCGAGGTCGCCGGACAGGATGGCGCGACGGATCTCCGTCGACGACACCGGCTCGTCGCCGAGCGTCAGCCGGTCGGCGCGGCGCGCTTCGAATCCGAAGTCGCGGCCGACGCGGGCGAGCAGCGCGAAGTCGCCCCGTCCGCCCTCGCCGAAGCGGGCGTTCCAGCCGAGCAGCACGACCTCGGCGCGGAGGACGTCGTGGAACACGCGGCGCGCGAACTCCTCGGCGGGCACCCTGCGGAGCGCGTCGTCGAAGTCGAGCACGACGACGGCGTCGACCCCGAGGCGCTCGAACAGTCGCAGGCGGTGCGGGAGCGACGTGATCATCTGCGGCGCGCGCCCGTCGATCACCGCGCGGGGGTGCTCGGCGAAGGTGACCACGACCGCCTCGCCGCCGCGCTCGCGCGCGAGGCGCACCGTCTGCTCGAGGACGTACCGGTGGCCGACGTGGACGCCGTCGAAGGTGCCGAGGGTGACCGCGGGACGTCGCAGGCCCGCCGCAGCGGCCGCGTCGAGGCCCTGCAGCCGTTTCATCAGGTCACCGGCGGCGCCGGCGCCTTCAGCTCCTCGAAGCGCCGTTTGAGCTCGTCGAGCTTCTTCCGGGCCGCCTTCTGGTCGGTCGCGCGCATCTTGGTCACGAAGAGCACGCCGTCGAGGTGGTCGATCTCATGCTGCAGGACGCGGGCGTAGAGATCCTCCGCGTCGAATTCGTCGGTCTTGCCGTCGAGGTCGGTCGCCCGCATGCGCACTTTCGTCGCACGGAGCACCTGGCCGTAGATGCCGGGGAAGGAAAGG
>DASPNK010000712.1:0-9792 GCA_035626575.1 Planctomycetota bacterium
GCTGAAGACGCCGGGAGGGCCGGCGCCCCGCGACGGCTTCCCCGTCCTGCTGGCGCTTCACGGGTTCGGCGACGACGGCCCGCGACTCGACGCGCGGCTCACGATCCCCGACGAGGCGCCCTACGCACGGCTCTTCCCCGACGCGCCGTTCCCCGTCGAAGGGAAAGACGACGCGGGGCGCCCGCGCCTCGGCCGCTCCTGGTACGCGTACGACGGCGACCAGGAGCGCTTCCTCTCCGCGCTCCGCTTCGCCGAGGGCTACCTCCGCGACGCGCTGGACGCGGCGGCGCGGCGCGCGCCCGTCGATCCGCGGCGGGTCGTCCTCTTCGGGTACAGCCAAGGCGGCTATCTCGCGGCGGTCGCGGCTTTCCGGGACCGCACGCGCTACCGCGCGCTGGCGGGCGCGGCGTGCCGCGTGAAGACCGAAGCCCTCGGCCGCGAGCTGATCGGCGCGGCGGGATACCCCGTGCTCCTGCTCCACGGCCGCGCCGACGCGCACACGCCGCTCGACCGTCAGGAGGCCGCCGTCGCCGAGCTGCGTCGCGCGGGCGTGGACGTCGCGCTGAAAGTGCACGACGGCGGGCACGGCCTGCGGCGCGACGCGGGCGTCGAGGTCGACGCGTTCGTCCGCCGCGCCTTCGGCGCCGCGGCACCGGAGTCCGCACGGTGATCCGCGTGCCGCGCGATCAGGTGCGCGTCGCCTTCTCCCGCTCCGGAGGGCCGGGCGGTCAGAACGTGAACAAAACGGCGACCAAGGCCGAGGTGCGTTTCACGCTCGACGACGCGGCGTGGCTGTCGCCGGAGCAGCGCGCCCGCGTCCGCGAGAAGCTGGCGCATCGCATCACCCGCGACGGCGAGTTGATCGTCGCGTCGGAGCGCGAGCGGTCGCAGAAGGACAACCTCGAGGACTGCTTCGCGAAGCTCGAGAGCCTGCTGACCGAGGCCCTGCGGCGCGAGCGCCCGCGACGGCCGACGAAGCCGACCAAGGCGTCGAAGACGCGCCGCCTCGACGCGAAAAAGGCGCGGGGCGACGTGAAACGCGGACGCCGCGCGCGCTTCGACTGAAGCGGCGCGCGGCGCCGGAGTCGACGCCGCCGCGGCGCGGGCCGCGGCGACGACGGGGACGACCGTCAGTCCTTGAAAGGCAGCGCGTTGACGAAGTTCGCCACCGCCACGCCCTGCTGGAGGCCGATCTCGATCGCGGCGCGGAAGTGGATGCCGCCGTAGAGCCGCGAGATCGCCGCCTCCTCGGCCGCCTCGTTGAACGAGCCGAACGAGCGCGAGGGCGCGCCGAGCAGCGCGGCGTTCGTGTCGTCGACGAACGCGAAATTCTCGCCGAAGAGCGACGTGAGGATGTGCGCCGAAGCGCCCGACTGCACCGAGTGGCCCGAGGTGTACTCGGGGAACGGCGGCGTCGCGATCAGCGGCGTCCAGGTCGGATCGATGTTCGCCTGGATGTAGGTGATCGGCCGCATCAGGTTGTACTTGTACTTCGCGTGCCAGCAGGAGAGGAACCCGTCGGACACGGCGAGGCCGATCTTGCAGTACGTCTCGGCCGCCTTGTCGAGCTTCGAGCTCGTCTGACGGAGCGCGATCGTCGCCATCGAGACCGAATGACCGGGCGGCGTGTAGGTATTGCCGCCGTCCGCCCACCACAGCGCGATCGCGATCTGCTCGGGCGTGAGGTTGTCGCCCACGTCCCGCGTCTCGAGCGCCTGCAGGTAGAAGAGCGACGTCGTGCTCGTGGAGAACGGCGGCGGCGCGCCCGGATCGCACGACGACGCGAGCGGCATCGCCATCGAGCGGTTCATGCCCCAGAAGGGCTGGAGCGCCGCGGAGAACGCGGGCGCCGTCGGCACCCAGAACGCCGGGCCGGCCGGCGGCACGTAGGAAGCCGGGAAGTTCGAGGCGTACGCCGTCAGGCCGCCGTCGCTGCGCGACCACAGATGCACCGTCTTGGCGCACTCGCGGCCGAAGGCGACCGAGCGCGCGAGCGTCGCCGCGTCGGCGGCGGTCGCGAACTGCGTCGCGTACTGCTGCTCCAGCGCGTCGATCGCCGCCTTGTTGGCGAGGCTCGTCGTCGGGAAGTACTTGCGGAGCGCGTCGGCGACGGCCGCATTCGCCGACGACGGCCAGTGGTACGGGACGCCCGGGCGGGCGATCGGGCAGGCGGCGAGATCGCGGAGCGCGCCGACCAGACTGCGGTAGCCGGGCATCCCGGGAACGACCGACTCGTAGAGCGTGACGCCGGTGAAGCCGAGGGCGCGCGCGGCGACGGGCGGCGAATAGCCCGGCGTCGTGCGGATCAGCTCGCGGGCGAGGTCCATCCACTCGTGCGCGAACTCGGCGTCGTACGTGCCGACCGCGGCGCCGGTCGGCTTGCCGGGGTTCTCCTTGAACGGCAGCGCGTTGACCGCCCAGCCGATCGAGCGCCCCATCTCGACGCCGACGTCGATGCCCGAGCGGAAGTGGATGCCGCCGTAGAGGCGCGAGATCGCCGCTTCGTTCGCCGCCTCCCAGAAGGAGGAGAACGAGCGCGCCGGGAACGAAAGCGCGGCGTGGGTGTCGTCGACGAACGCGTAGTCGTCGCCGAACAGCTCGGTGAGGATCGTCGCCGCGGCGCCCGACTGCACCGAGTGGCCCGAGGTGTATTCGGGGAACTGCGGCGTGCCGATGAACGACGTCCAGCCCGGCTGGATGTTGTTCTGGATGTAGGTGACCGGCCGCATCAGGTTGTGCTTGAACTTGGCGTTCCAGCACGCGATGAACGCGTCGGCCACGCCGACGCCGAGCTTGCAGTACGCCTCGGCGGCCGCGGCGAGGTTCAGGCCGTCGGCCGCGGCGATCTGGTTGAGGATGGAGAACCAGTGGCCGGGGGGCGTCGCGGTCGTCCCGGCGCCGTCGGCCCAGAAGTTCGCGATCGCCATCTGCTCGGGCGTGAGGTTGTTGCCGACGTCGCGCACCTCGAGCGCTTCGGCGTAGAACGCCGACGACGGGTCGGTGGAGAACGCCGGGAACGGGCCGGGCGTGCAGCTCTCGCCGGAGGCGAGGCAGAACGTGCGGTTCTGTCCCCACGTCGCCTGCAGCGCCGGCGCGAACGCCGGGGGCGTCGGGACCCACAGCTCCGGGCTGCCCGACGGCGGGACGTATCCCGGCGACGCGTTGGTGAGGTGGCCGAAGGCGCCGCCGTCGTTCAACGACCAGTTCTTTATCGCGTCGGCGATCGCCTGGCCGTGCGCCACGGAGCGGGCGTAGGTCGTCGCGTCGGTTTCGCTCTGATATTGCGCGGCGAGGGTCGCCTCGAGGTCGTTGATCGCCGTGACGTTCGGCGCCGTCGCGTTCGGGAACAGGTGGCGCGTGATCGACGCCATCGCGGCGTTCACCGCCGCGGGCCAGTGGTAGCGCACGCCCGGCCCGGTGTTGGGCTCGGGGAGCGGCGCCAGCCCGTTCAGGGCGCCGGCCAGCGAGCGATAGCCCGGCATGCCGGGGCGGACCGTCTCATAGAGCGTCACGCCCTGATAACCGAGGGCGCGGGAGGCGACGGGAGGCGAGAACCCGGGAGTCTGCCGGATGAGCTGCTGCGTGAGGCCCGACCATTGGACCGCGACGTCGCCGCTGGAGGCGGCGGCGCCGGAGCCGGAGGAAGGCCCGTCGCTGTCGCTGCAGCCGCCGAGGAACACGGCGAGAGCGACGGGAGCGACCCTGAGAAAAAGCGAGATGCGTTGCATGCGGGGGCGACCGTGGGGGGGTGAACGAGGAAAACGGCTGCGGCGCGGGGGAGCCCGGCGTCGCAAGCACGACGGAATGCAAAGCTCGCGCCGCGACCCCGACCATGGCCCCGGCGTTCCGACGAGCGGAGGCATCCTACAGCGCAGCGGCGCGGCGGTCGCATTTCCCGTCGAACTCCGGCGCGCGGGCGCGGCGCGGAGAACGATGGCGCGCTTGGGGCTGTGTCCGCCCGTAGAAAACCCGAGGACGCCCGTCGACCGTCCGGGCGCGGCGTCCCCGTACGAGGGATCCGTCCGGATCGGCGCGCCGCGGCCGCAGGGGTCGCTCAGCGCGCTTTACGCCTTGCGTCCCAGGCTTCGACGATCGCCTCGGCGGTGCGGCGGCCTTCGACGACCAGATCCTCCCGCCCCCAGCGTTCGGTGAGCTTGAGGAAGGCGTCGGCCCGCGCCTTGGCGGCGTCGTAGTCGCCGCGGCGCCAGTGCAGCCGGGCGCTTTCCACCAGCGCCATCGGGTTCCGGGGGTCGAGCTCCAGCACGCGTCGAAATGCCTCCAGCGCCCGGTCGTGGTCCCCCGCCGCCAGCGCCGCGCAGGCCAGCGTCTCATGGGCGAGGGCGTAGGCGTCGTCCATGCGGACGGCGGCGTCGGCCAGCGCAAGGGCCTCGTCGATCCTGCGTTCGCGGAGCGCGTTCCGGGCGCGGTCGACCGCGGGGCGCACGGTGCGGTCGCGATCGGCGAAGCGGATGCGGTTGCGCGCGAAATCCAGCTCTTCGGCCTCGGGCGCGTAGCGAAGCGCCGCGCGGAACTCGGCCTCGACGGCGGGGTCGAGGGCGCCGTCCGGGACGGGTCGGCTCTCGCCGGGACGCGACGTCGAGCGACTCTCCGCTCTCCGCATCATCAGCGCGATCCCCCGCGCCTGGTGACGCCGCGCCAAGGCGAGGCGCGCCGGCGCGAACGAAGGATCGGCGCGCAGGGCGCGCTCATAGGCGGAGGCGGCCGCGAGGTCGTCCTTCTCCGCCGTCGCCACGTCGCCGAGCAGCGTCCACGCCGCGGGATCCTCGGGGCGGTGGAGCAGGGCTTCGCGCGCCGCGGTCCTCGCGTTGCCGAGCGCCGCGCGCCCGCCGCCGCGCTCGAGGTGCGCGCGGCCCGCGGCGGTGAAATGGAACGCCAGCGCTGCGGCGGTTTCCGGATCGTCGGGCGCCAGCTCGCGGACCTTCAGGAGCAGCTTGAGGGCGTTGACGTCGTCGCCGCGCTTGCGGAGGAACTCCGCCACGAGGCGGAGCACGGGGCGGTTGGTCGGCTCGACCTCGGCCGCCTTCACGACGTCGGCCGCGGCGTGCGCGGGGTCCGCCTCGGCCAGGACGTCGCTCCGCACGAGATACGCCTCGGCCTTGTCGGGGAACGCCCGCACCAGCGCCTCGGCTTCGGCGAGCGCCTCGTTGAGGTGGTTCGAGCGCCAGGGGGCGCGGGCGAGGGTGCGCGCCGCGGCGCCGCGAGCCTTCAGAGCGACGGCGGCCGCCGACGCGCGCGCCTCGGGCGACGCATCGCGGTCGCGCCGCTCGCGGTCGGCGGCGTCGGCGGTTTCGCGGAGCTCCGCGATCGACCGGTTCAGCGCCTCGCGCGCGAGGTCGATCCGCGCGGGGTCGTGCGCTTCGGCGAGCGCCTCCCACGCGCGCGCGCGGTCGAGGTCGGCCTTCAGGAGCCGCGCAGGGCCGTAGTCGGGCCGGTCGCGCAGAAGCGCCTGCAGCTTGTCGCGCCCGTCGAGCAGCCGGCCCGCGGCGACGTCGGCGGCGGCGGCGTTGTGGCGCACCGCCGCGTCGTCGAGGCCGTGCGCGCGGAGCGCCGCTCCGTGCGCGGCGAAGAGCGCTTCGAGCGCGCGATGTTGCGCGGCCGATTCCTCGAAGCGCCCCGCTTCGGAGAGCGCGTCGGCGGCGAGCACGCGCGCGCGGGCCTCGCGCACCGGGTCGCGGGCGAGGCGCGCGGCGGCGACGAACTTTTCGGCGGCCTCCGACGGGCGGCGCGGCGGGCCTTCGCGCAACGCTTCGCCGAGCTTGAGCGGCGGCAGCGGATCGAGGGGATCGAGCGCTTCGGCCGACGAGAAGAGCGAAACGGAGTCGCGGAACTCCGCGTAGCGCGGCCGCGCCGCGGCGACGAGGCCCGCGACGATCAGGAGGGCGACCGCGACGCGCGGCGCCCGCGGCAGGCGCTCCAGCGCGAAGCCGAGCGCCGCGCCGACCATCGGCGCCGCGACGATCAGGTAGCGGTCCGCCATCGCGAGCGACGTGGCCGGGAAAACGCCGTTGAAGACGAGGAGCGACGCCCACGCCCAGGCCCCGGCGAAGACGACGAACGACGCCGGGCGTCGGCCGAAGACGACGCGCGCGAAGGCGGCGGCGCCCGCGACGAGCAACGCGAGGCCCGCCCACGCCGCCGGCTCGAAGCCCTCGGGGCGGACGTCGTAGTGCGCGGAGAGTCGGACCGGCACGAGCAGATGGCCGGCGTAGCGCCCGACGGAGACCAGAAACGCGAGGGCGCGCTCCGCGGGGCCGCCCGCGCCGGGATCGGTCGCGGCGGCGCCTTCGGCGCGGGCGACGAGGTAATGGAGCGTCGCGGCGGCGACCGCGACGCACGTCGTCGCCGCGAGCCAGGTCCGCGGACGCGCGCGCGGCGAGAATCCTTCGGGCCGCGTGCGCACCCACGCGGCGGTCGCGGCGAAAAGCAGGGGCGCGACGACGACCGTGCCTTTGGCGAGGGTCGCGAGGGCGAGGAACAGGACGGAGCCCAGGAGCGCGACGACGCCGCCCCGCCGGAGATGGGAGAGGCCGGCGGCGGCGGACGCGATCAACAGCAGCAGGCTGACCTGGTCCTTACGTCCGGAGATCCACCCCGCCGACTCGGCGACGATCGGATGGCACGCGAGCACCACCCCCGCGAATAGCGCCGCGAGGCGCGAACCGCTCAGCGCGAGGACGAACCCCGCCGCGGCGCAGGCTGAGGCGGCCTGCCAGAGAAGCGACGCCAGCCGGAACGCGCGCGGGTCCTTCCCCGCCGCCGACGCCTCGGGCATCAGCGCCAGCTGGTACAGCGGGAGGTAAGCGTGCTCGCGCGTCTCGCCGAAGACGCCGACGACGTCGCTCGCCGACGGCGCGTCGAGCCGCGGGTTGTGCACGACCATTCCCGGGTCGTCATAGTTCAGGAAGCCGCCTCCGAGCGACGGCGCGCCGGCGAACAGGGTCAGGGCGATGCACGACGCAAGCAGCGCGGCGAGGAACGCGGAGCGGCTCATGGCGCGGTCAGACGGCGGCGGCCCGCGACGTGCGGGCCCCCCGGGCGGACGCCGACGGGCGGGCGCGCAGCTCGGCGGCCAGAGACTCGAAGCGGGCGAGAGCGATCAGGAACCACGCCGTCCGCGGGTCGAGCGCGCCCGCGGCGAACGCCGCGCGCGCGGCGCCGCGGCGGAACCCGAACGCGGTCAGCGCGTCGCCCGCGAGCAGATCGTAGGCGGCGTCGCGCCAGGGGCCGCGGAACCACGCGCCGAGCGGCATCGGGAATCCCATCTTGTCGCGGCGGCGCGCCGCGGGTTCGGGGAGCGCCGCGCCCGCGAGGCCGGCGAGCCTTCGGCGCGGAGAGCCCGCGGGGAACGTCTCGGTCCAAGGCGTCGACGCGGCGAGCCGCGCCGCGGCGGGATCGAGCAGCGGCACGCGGCCCTCGATGCCGCGCGCCGCGAGCGTGCGGTCGTCCACCGCGAGCAGGCCGGGAAGCAGCACGGCGCGCTCGAAGGCGAGCGCGCGTTCGACCAGCGCCGGTCCGGCCGGCGGGAGCGCCCGCTCGACGGCCGCGTCCATGGCGACGACGGCTGCCGGCTCGAGGAGCGCGCGCAGGGCGTCGCCCCGCACGAGGGCGGCGCGCAGCGGGTCGGGGGCGGCGGCGAGCGCGGCCGCCAGCGGCTCGTAGCCCGACGCGGGCGCGAGCGGCTCGCCGCGGTCGAGCGCGGCGAGCAGGCGGTGGCGCTCGTAGCCGCCGTAGAGCTCGTCGCCGCCCTGCCCGGTAAAGACCACGTCGACGCCGTGGTCGCGCGCGGCGCGCGCGAGCACGGCCGCCGACAACGAGCCCGGCCCGGCGGTCGGGCCGCCGAGCGCGCGCAGCACGCCGGGAAGCGCCTCCAGGGCGTCGACGGCGCGGATCGGGACCTCGACCAGCGGGACGCGGCACGCCGCCGCGACGGCGCGGGCGTGAGGCCGCTCGTCCAACCCGGCGCCGGCTTCGGGGAACCATCCGACGAAGGCGAGATCCGGCGCACATCCCGCCTCGCGGAGGAGGCCGAGCACGGCCGACGAGTCGAGCCCTCCGGAGAGGAAGATCGCGGTGCGGCGCGTCGCCGGCCCCTGCAGACGCGCCGCGCTCCGAAGCGCCGCGGCGAGGTCGGCTTCGGACGGTCCGGCGTAGGCGGTCCGGCCCGCGGCGGCTTCGACGATCCCCGCCGCGGTCGCGCGGAAGCGGCGCACCGCGCCCGGCGCGAGCGGCCGCACGCCGCGCAGCAACGTGCGATCGGGCGGCGGAAACTGGAAGGCGAGGAGGTGCGCCAGCGCCGCCTCGTCGAGGCGCGCCGCGGCGCCCGACGCTTCGAAGAGCGGCCACGGCTCGCTGGCGGCGGCGACGCCGCGCGCGTCGGCCGACACGTAAAGCGGGCGCACGCCCCACGGGTCGCGGGCGAGGACGAGTTCGGACGCCGCGGGGTCCCACCAGGCGACGGCGAACGGCCCGCGCACGCGGTCGAGCGCCGCGGCGCCGTCGCGCTCGAGGGCGACCAGCAGCGCCGAAAGGTCGCTGCCGCCGTCGGCGGTCGGCGCGAAGTCGGCGTGGTTGAACGCTTCGCCGTTCATCGCGGCGAGGACGCCGCGCGGCCCGCGGAGCGGCTGGTCGGAGCGCGCGTCGCCGACCATGCGAAGGCGCGCGGCGCCGAGGGTGCACGGACCGTCGGTCGCGAGGCGCGACGCGTCGGGGCCGCGGTGCGCAACGCCGGCGAGCAGACGCGCGGCCCCCGCCGCGGCGGCGCCGAGGGTGGCGACGACGCCGCACATCAGCGCGGCTCCGCGACGCCGCGGCGGCGAAGCGTCACGACGGCTCCGGCGTCTTCACGCCGTAGTGGCCGCGCAGCACGTCGAGCAGATCCCAGAAGTTGTCGATGACGTGCCGCGGCGCGGTTTTCCCCTCTTCGAAGCGGTGCCGCCCTTCGCGCCGGTTCCACACGCTGATCATCCCGGCGGCGTTGGCGGCGTCGACGTCGTTCACCGGATGGTCGCCGACGTGCATCGCCTCGCCGGGGCGGACGCCGACGCGCTCCACAGCCCGCTGATAGAGCTTGGGGTTCGGTTTTCCGATGCCGACCTGGTCGGAGATGAAGATCGCCCGATGGTCGATGAAGCGGTGCACGCGGAGGCGCACGATCTTCTCCGCCTGCTTCAGCGTGACGCCGCTGGTGATGATCCCGAGCACCAGCCCGGATCGGGACAGCAGGCGCAGCACTTCCGTCACGTCGTCGTAGGCGGTCAGCTCTCGGAACTTCGTCTCGTGGTAAGCGACGACCGCCGCGGAGACGAGCAACGGAAAGTTGAGCCCGATCGTCGCGTCCAGCGGCAGCCGCGACAGCAGCTTGTCGAAGTGGTGCTCGTAGTTGCTGGAGAATTCGGCGACGGTCTCGCGCAGCTCTCGGAGCACCAGCGCGCGGTCGGCCCTGAGGCCGAGCGCCAACATCGCGTCGACCGAAGCCTCGCGCGCGTGCTCGGCGAACGTCGTGGTGGAAAACAACGTGTCGTCGATGTCGAAGAAGACCGCCTTGAGCATGGCGCGGAGCCGACAGTGTAACCGTGCAAAGCGCGATTCCCGCGCGTCCAGGGCCCGGGCTTCCGCCGTGCCGTGTCGGCCGCCGATCGACGGTGCGGGCGCGTCCTCGGGGCTGCGCCCCAAGGGCCGGCGCTCCGAGCCTGTGAAAATTCTCCGGGGTCGCCGGCGCCTTTCGGCCGGTCGTGCGTTCATGGCGACATGAGCGACGGCGAACTCTTCGCG
>DASPNK010000713.1:0-5344 GCA_035626575.1 Planctomycetota bacterium
CGTCGTCCGTCATGAGGTACAGCTCGTGGGCGCCGTTCTCCGCGTCCGGATGAAACGCAGCCTCCCCGGCGGGCAGCGCGAAGATCAACCAGCCGTCGCCGACGTCGACGTGCGGGAACTTCAGAACGTCGCGGAAAAAGCCCCGATCGGCCTCCGCATCCTTGCTGTAGACGATCACGTGCGCGCCGTTGATCATGGCTCCGTACCTCCGTGGGGCGGGAGACTACCACCGCGCCGGACGCGCGGGCGTCGCGCGTCGTCGCGGCGCGGCAATGCCGGCGCCGGCGGCGAACGGCCGTGCGACTATGCTGCGCGGGCGGTCGCGGCGCGGCCCCGGCGTGCGGCGCCGCCGCGACCGTTCGTCGACGCCTGCGAGGCCGCATGACGCCGCGCCGCACACACCGCTCCTTCATCCTCGTCGCGACCGCGCTGTCGCTCGTCGCGCTGGCGGCGTGGCGCCTCGCCGCGCGAAGTTACCGGATTCCGGTCGGGCCGTCGGACGCGACGCGCCTCGACGACGGCGCCGAACCGGCGGCGGTCGACGTCGAGCGGACCGGCGCCGGGCTCGCCGCAAGCCCGTTCGAGAGCGACGAGAGCCCGGCGATCCGGCGGGCGCCTCCCGGAGGCGCGGGGCGCCTCGTCTTTCTCCGATCGAAAGACGGGACGTCCGTCGCGGACCGCATGTGGACGTTGACCCCCGCCGGACGCGCCGCCGAGGCGGGACCGCCCGTCGTCGTCCGCGCCGACGACGACAGCGCGGTCGCGGCGGCGCCGGGCTCGTGGAAGGCGAACGACCCCGAAGGGCGGTTCTGGACGCTCGACGACCTGCTCGAAGTCGAATCCGGCGCGACGACGACCGCGTTCGTGCAGGAGCGCGGCCGCGTCGCGTTCCTCGCGACCGACCTCGCCGGAAGCCCGCTCGCGGGCGTGCGCGGCGTGTGGACTCCGCGCGCGGTCCTGCTCCGGCTTGCGACCGGCGTCGCCGCGGCGTGGCGCGCGGGCCTCGACGACGCCCTGACGACACGAACGTCGGGCGTCGACGGCCTGATCGTGTTCGACGGCGTGGCCGGCGAGTCCGGCGCCGCCTCGTTCTTCGCGGACGGCTTCGAGCCGACGACCCGCGACATCACGTTCGCCCTCGACGCGGCGATTCCGGTTGCGCTCGCTCCGTCAGCGACGCCGGAGCGGCGACTCGCGGTCTACGGCGCGAGCGACGGCGCGCCGCTCGCCGGCGTTTCGTTGCGGCTCTGTTCCGGCGCGCCGCTCGCCGCGGCGCCGCCCGGATCGAACGTCGTGTCGGTTCCGCGCGGCGCGAGTCTTGACGACGAGATCGTCGTGCTCGCGTCCGACGCGTTCCCTGGGCGCGTTCGGCTCGGAAGCCTCAGGGACGACCGCGTCGACGCGCCGCAGGTCTGCCGCGTGGCCGTGCGGCTGCGCGGCGGACGGCCGTCGGCGCTCGGGACGATCGTCGAAGGCGACGTCCTCGGGACGCCGGGAGAGCCGCTCGGCGTCGAGCCCGCGCCGATCCCGGCCGACGGCGTCGTGTGCTGGGAATGGCCGCGCGGCGCCCGGGTGCGGTTCTTTTCGTGGGACGACCGCGGCTCCGGCCGCGAGGCGGAGATCGTGCTTGCGGACGCTCAGGTCGAGGTCGTTCTCGATGCGGAGGAAGGCGCGTCGCCGCTCGAGGTCCGGGTGCTCGGGTCCGGCGGCGCTCCGATTCCCGAGGCGCGCGGGCGCGCGCGGGGCGGCGAACGCGAGCGCAAGGCGGTCGCCGACGCCGCCGGCATCCTTCGCTTTCCGGAGCCTGCGGAGATTTCGTGGTTCTTCGTCGACGCTCCGGGGTACGCACGTGCGTCGTTCATGCGTCGGGGCCCCGCGGGGACCGGCGCCGCAACTTCACCGGTGGACGTCGTGCTCCGCCCCGCGTGCGACGTGCCCGTCGTGGTGCGCGACGGCGGCGGAGCGCCCGTAACGGGCTGGGCGGTCGCGGTTGCGCGCCGTTCGGCGCCCGACGCCGATGCCGTCGCCGCCGTGAGCTCGATCGACGACGCCTGGCAGGCGGCCCGGCCGTCGTGGATCGCAGGCGTCACCGACGACGACGGGCGTTTCACTGCGCGGGGCGTCGCGATCGGCCGCATCGACGTGGAGTTGACGCCGCCCGTCGCGTTGATGGATGTTCAACGGGCGTCGCGTCGGTTGTGCGGCGAATGGCGCCGCGACCTCGTCGCGGACGGCGCGGAACTGCTGCTCGTCGTCGAACGGTCGCGGCGGGTCGCCTTGAGAGTGTCGGAAGCCTCGACGGGGCTGGCGGTGTCGTCGTTCTCCGTCGTCGACGCCGCACGCGAGGCGCGCTTCGACGTCCGCGGCGCCGTCTGGCAGGGCTGGGCGCGCCCCGACGCGACGCTGACGATCGCGGCCCCGAACGTCGGGTCTGCAACGGTCTCCGTCGCCGACATCCCGTCGGATCGCATCTTCGACGTCCGGATCCCGTCGACCCTCATGACGACCGTCGAAATTCGGGACCTTCCGCCGGACGTCGACGCGCGCGGCTACGTCGTCCAGGTCATGAAGAGGGGGCCCGACGGGACGCTCTTCTTCGCCGCTCGCCTCCCGCTCGACCTCGGGACGACGGCGCCTCATCGCTTCTGTCTGCCGTTCGAGGGCGAGCACGCCGTTTCCGTCGTCGGGGCACGGACGACCGCCTCCGGCGCCCTCGTCTTCGAGCCGCGATTGCAGCCCTGGGTTCACGGCGGCGTCCTCGTTTTCAGGGCGCGGCGGCCGTGAGGTCGAGCGTGGGCGCGGAGGCATGAACCTCCTCCGCCGCAGGAACGACCGAAGGCGCGCGAGGCGCCCGGCGCTGCTGTGGACGATCGGCATTGCAGCCACGCTCGCAACGGGCCGCGCCCACGGTCAGGACACGCGGCCGGAGACGCGCGCCGCGGCGCCGGAGATCGTGGAGTTCTCCGACGCGTCGCCGGCCGGGGGCCCGCGCATCGCTCGCCCGCGACCCGCGGCGGCGACCGCCATGACCGCGGACGAGGCCGCAGAGCACGCGCTTGAGAGCCTCCGACGACCGACCTGGGCGGGCGACTCGTCCGACTGCGAGACCTTCGGCGCCGTGGACGTTCCGGCCCTGCTCCGCGGAATGCCGGTCCCTTCCGCTCCGGCGTTCGGAGAGTCCTTTCGGTACACGTCGAAGCTGATGCGTCCGTGGCACGTCGGTGACGTGGTCGACCGCTGTTTCTCCGACCCCGCGATGGTCGACGCCGGGCTGGAGTTGCTGGGCGACATCGCGCGATCGACCCGTCGCGCGGACGCGGCGACGGCCGATGCGCTGCAGGCGCTCCTCAAGGAGGATGTTCGGGACCCGCCGACCGGTGAAGAGCGCTACATCCGCCTCGCCGAGTCGTGGTTCCGTCGACGGGACGTGCCGTGGTCGCATGCCGCCTCGTTCGCACCCTGGCTGGCCCGCGCCGTCGAGGACCATGTCGTGACTCCCGAGGGTCGGCGGCGCGCCCTCTCCGCCTTGCATGGCGTCGTGCGGCTCCGCCCCGGCGGCGGCTGCCATGCGGATGATCTGTGCTCCGTTGTTCGAGTTCGCCTTGCGCGGCTCGGCGTCAGGACGGAGCCGGAGTTCGCGCCCGACGATCCGCTCGAAATGGCGATCGCCGCATGGTCCGGGGAAAAGGACGCGATCGAACGCGTCGTCGACGCGGCGGACAGATCGCCGTGGTGCTTCGCGGCGGCACTTGCGCTCGACGGGAGCCGCCTGACGACGCGCATCGCCGCGACCCTGGCCGGCGGCTCGCCTGAAGATGTCGCCGGTGTCTGGCGCGTCGTCATGACGGTCTCCGAGGAACCGCGCCGATTCGGTGTTGCGTTCGGCCCTTCGTTCGTCGACGAAGTGACGGGTGCGGCAGCGACGTCGCCGAACGTCACTGTGGTGCAGAACCTCGAGTTGATGCGCGCGCTGCCGCGAGGGTATCGGAAAAGGAGCATCGAAGCGTTGGTGGAGCGCGTGCGAGGAGCCATCGCGGCGGACCCCGAGGCGATCGGTCGCGACGACGTGCGCGCGTTCGCGACGGTCTGCGACGTCCACGACATCGACGGCGCCGAGGCGCTACGGCAAGTCGCCGAGCGTGGCGACGACGACGCCCGCGCGGAAGCCCTCCTGGCTCTGGCCGTCTTCGGCGACGCCGTCGGCGCGACGTCCGTCGACGAGTTGCTCACGGCCTCCGCCGTAGACAGTCCGGCGTTCACCGGGGCGGTTGCAGCCTTGTCGTCGTCGAACCCCCGTCGCGCGGCGCTGATCGCGGTCGTTCGAAACCCGCCCTCATTGAAAGTCGCGTCGAGGATCGTGTGCGGCCTCGCGGCGGCGCAGGGGGTGCCGCCGCCCGCCGCCGCGGATTGGTCGACGGAGTATTCGACGGCCGACTCGTTCACCGACGCCGTGATCGACGGTGCGGCACTCGCGTGGGCGACGTCGCGGGTCGCGACGGTGGGCACGCCCGTGCCGGCCGGACTCTCCCGGTGGCGTCGTCCGGAGCTTCGCGCCGCGCTGAGGCGGCGGCTCGACGCAGTCGCACCGGACGACGAGCGGCTTTCCGCGCTGGCGGCGGCGGCGGCGATGGGCGATCCCGAGGCGCGCGCGGAAGCGTGGCGCTGGATGCAGGACGGGCGCCATCTCTGGTTGGAAAACGTCGACGAAGAAGAGGCCACCTTCGGCTGGGACTCCGCGGCCGTGGCATGGTGGCTCGACGCCGTCGACTGGAACGCCAACCTCGTCCACCGCTCGGCGGGGTTCCTGTTCGATCCGTTCGACGGCGCGGACGAAGCTCCCGCAACGAACGACGCCGGCGAGACCGTGTCCGAGGCCGTCCGGCGTCGCGTCCACGGCGTGTCGTCGACGTGGCGTCGGTCGCGCCTCGACGACCGCTTTCATCCCGTCGCGCATTGACGTCGAGGCTACGCGACGTGCGCCGACGTCCCGGTACGATCGCGGGCGTGAAGATCCGGACGACGTCGAAATCGCATGCTGCCGGAGCACGCCTCCGACTCCGGCCGTTGCGGGGCGCCGCGTGCGGATCGTCGCGCGGCAAGTCCGAGAAGCCCATCGGACGGGCTTGTCGCGTTGAGTCGGTCAGGACCGCAGCGGCCCGCGCCCGAAGCGATGCGAAGAGACGGCCTTGCTTCATTCGGCTTCCGCCGGGCCGTGTCGGGCGCAGACCGACGCTGCGGGCGCGTCCTCGGGGGCTGCGCCCCCTCGGGGCGGCGCTCCGAGCCTGTGAAAATTCTCCGGGGTCGCCGGCGCCTTTCGGCCGGTCGTGCGTTCATGGCGACATGA
>DASPNK010000714.1:0-4019 GCA_035626575.1 Planctomycetota bacterium
CGGGCGACGACGATGCGACGCTCCGCGCCCACGTGATGACCGACCGCCCGCTGTACCGGCCGGGCGAGGTCGTGCGCGGCCGCGTGCTGCTCCGGCAGCCCGCGACGTCCGACGTCCGCGCCCTCGCCGGGGCGCGCGACACGGCGTGGCGCACGGCGCCGGCGGCCGGGCGCATGGTGCGCATCCTGCTGTTCCCCCACACCGACCGCGAGCTCAGCGTCGCCGCGACCGCGGACGGCGACGGAGTCGCGGCGTTCGAGTTCCCGCTCGCCGCCGGCGTTCCGAAGGGGGATGCGCGCCTCCTCGTGCTGACGCCCCGCGGCGCCGACGAGACCGGTCCGCACGCGCACCTCACCCTCGCCGACGTGCACCCCTTCGTCGTCGAGGAGTTCCGCCGCCCGCCACTCGACCTCGCCGTGGCGGGTCCGGAACGATGGACGCCGGGCGATCCGCACCCGCGGTGGACCGTGACCGCCGCGCTGCCCGGCGGCGCGCCGGCCGTCGGACTCTCCGGGCGGCTGGTCGCGTCGTGGGGCGGCTTCGAAGACTCCGCGCCGTTCCGTCTCGACGCCGAAGGGCGGGCCGAAGCGACGGTGCGGTCCGAAGAATTCGCGGAGCATCTCGGCGGCCGGAACGCGGACGCGGTGTCGTGGCGCGTAGAGCTCGTCGCGCCCGACGGACAGATGATCGTGAGGTCGGGCGTGGTCGATCTCGTCGAGCCGCCTGCGGCGCCGAACCCGCCGCGCGACGCGGCGAGCCGGGACCTGACCCTCGACGCCCCCGCCCGCGGGCGGGCCGGCGCCCCCCTCGAGATCTTCCTCCGCGGAGCGCCGGGCGCCGTCGTTCTCGCCGCGGCGGGCGGTCGCGCCCCGTTCGCGTCCGCCGTGGTCGCTCTCGACGCGAGCGGCGTCGGCGCGGTCGTCCTCGACGTCCCGCCGTGGGCGTGGCCGTCGTGCCGCGTCGTCGCCTTTCAAGTCGAGCCGTGGTCGGAGCGCGGGCAGAACGTGGCTCTCGAACGACCCGAAGGCGATCTCCGCGTGCGGTGCCCGCAGGGCGGCGCCGCGTTCGCCCCCGGCGCCGAGGCGGAGCTGGCGTTCGAGGTCGCCGACGCGCACGGCGCGCCGCGAACGGCGGTGCTGACCGTCGCCGTCGTCGACGAGGCCGTCTTCCTCATGGAGGAGGACCGCACGCCGGATCCGCGCGCCGCGTTGACGCCCGATCGCGTGCTCGCATGGCCTTCGCGAAGCGACGCACCCAAAGCCGTCGATCAGGACGTCTTCGACGGCATGCTGCGCGACGGCCGCGTGACGGAGGACTCCTCGGTCGGAGGAGGAGGCGGCGGAGCGGGCGGCGGCGGCGGTCGCGAGCTGCGGCGCGGTCCGCGCTCCGACTTCCGCGCCACGGCGTTTTTCGCCGCGGCCGTCCGCGCCGACGCCTCCGGTCGCGCCGTCGTGCGGTTCCGGTGGCCGGACGACCTCGCGACGTGGCGCGTCACGGTGGTCGCCGTGGACGACGGCGGGTCCGCGACGAGCGCCGCCTTCCGCGTCCGTACCGAGCTGCCGCTGTCGGCGACGTTCACGCCGCCTCCGGCGCTTCGCGCGGGCGACTCGGTCGACGTCGCCCTCGCGGTGCGCGGCGACGCGGGCGGACGCGCGACGGTCGCAGCGAGCGTCGAAGGGCCTGTGACCGCCGAGACGGCCGGCGGCGGCGCGGTCGACCTCGACGCGCACGGCGGCGGCGCCGCGGCGCTGACCGTCAGCGCCGTCGCGGCGGGCGACGCCGCGATCGAGGTGCGTGTCGTCGACGCCGAAGGCCGCGAAGACGCCGAGCGACGGGCGGTGCGCGTCCTTCCGCGCACGATCGAGCGTCGCTCCGCCCGCACGGTCCTGATGCGCCGCGACGGCGTCGTCACCCTCGACGCGCCGCCGCTCGACGCCGAAGGCGGCGAGGGCTCGCTGGAGCTGGAGGTGACGGCGGGGCGCGACGCGGCGGTGCGCGCCGTGAGCGCGGCCCTGGAGGAGTACGCCTTCGGATGCGCCGAGCAGACGTTGTCGGCGCTCACGCCGGTCGTCGCGGCGGCGCGCGCGCGCCGTCTCCGCGCGGGCGGCGACGGCGCCGCCCGTCTCGACGAGGCCGCGGCGCGGCGCGTCGAAGCGGGATTGGCGCGCCTTCGCGCGCTGCGCCGCGAGGACGGCTACGCGTGGTGGTACGGCGCCGACGCGGACTTCGCGATGACGCCGCCGATCCTGCATCTCCTGGCGGCGGCGAAGGAGGCTGGGATCGACGTCCACGCCGCCGGCGCGGCGCCTGACGTCCGCGAGGGGTTCCCCGCGCTCGCCTTGCGCGCGCTCCGCAAGGGCGGCGGCGATCCGGAGAACGCGTTGAAGTCGGACGTCTTCCGCGGCGAAGGCGACGCGACGTTCGACAACCGCCGCGCCGCGGAACGCTTCCGCGCCGCCGTGCCGGAAGAGCGCCGCGCGTCGCTCCTGCTCGAGACCGTCGCCGCGCTCGTGCGCCATGCGCCCGACGACCGCGAAGGCGTCGAGGCGCTCAAGGAGTTCGCCGCGCGCGGCGTCGTCGCGCCGTCGGCGACCCTCGTGCGCGTCGGCCTGGCGCTCGCCGCCGCCGGCGACGTCGCGGCGGCCGCGGAGCTGCTCGCCCGCGCACGCGAGGGACGGGGAGCGTCGGGCGTCTCCGCGCTCGCCGCAGAGTCGGACGCCGTCCATGCGGCCGAACGTCTCGAGCTGGAAGTCGCGCTCGGGCGACCCGCGACGGAGAGGGCCGCTTCGATCGCGCAGCTGATGGCGACCTACGCCGATCGCGCGTTCGAGACGACGCGCGGCTCCGGCCTCGCGCTCCTCGCGTTGGCCCGGGACGCGGCCGCGGACGGCGCGGCCGTCGACCTCGGCGCGCACGACGCCCCGCCGCGGACGCTTCGGTTCGACGCCGGATCGACGGCGGTCGAGGTCGTCGTCGATCCGCGCGCGCCGGAACGGGCGCGGGTCTCCGTTCCGCCCGGGACGCGGTCGGTCGCATGGGTCGCGCCGGACGACGCCGAGATCCTCGTCACGCTGCGCCGACGCGTCGCGCTCGACGGCGCGACCGCGCCCGCCGAGGCGGCGCCGATCCGCCTGACGCGGTCGCTCCGCCGCATCGAGGGCGACGGAACCGCGCTCGGAGACCCTGCGGAGAACGGCGCGCCGCCCGACGCCGCCGTCGGCGATCTGCTCGAGGCGGAGCTGACCGCGGCGTCCAGCGAGCCCGTGCATTACGTGCTCGCGAGCTGCCCGTTGCCCGCGGGGGTCGCCTTCGTGCGCGGCTCGTGCGCGGGCGCCGACGTCTACGACGAGCGCGTCGACGTGTGTTTCGGAACGCTCCAAGCGGGCGCGACGGCGACCGTGCGGTTCCGCGTCCGCGTCGCCGCACGCGCCGAAGCCGTCTGGCCGCCCGCGGCCGCCGAGGCGTCCTATCGGCCCGACCGGCGCGGCGCGACGGCCGGCGCGGTCGTGCGGTTCGGGGCGGCGCGCGCGGCGTCGGAGGCCGGCCCGTCGGCCGTCGAGGTGTTGACCCCGGAGATGCGAGCCGCCGAGGTCGAGCGTCGCGTGAAGGCCGTGCTGGAGCGGCGGCGCGATCCGGCCGTCGTCCTCGACGCGGTGACGCGGCTCGCCGCGCTCGCGAGCGCCGACGCGCGCCGCGCCTGCGGCGACCGCGTCGCGCCGGCGCTGTTGACGGAGACGTCCGCGATCCCGTGCCCTGAGGCCGCGGCGGCGGCATTGAGGCACGGCCGCGACGCGGCCGCGCGTGCGTTGCTCGAGGGGCGCCTGCCGGGGCCGTCGCGGATCACGCTCCGCATCGGTCCCTTCGGGCTTCTCCACGAGGAGGGGCTCGAAGATCTGGTCGACGCGTTGCTCGACGTCGCGGCGCGAGCCGGCTACGCCGACCCGCAGGTCGCCGCTCCGAGGACCGAGTTCGACAAGGAGCTGGCCCTCCTGCTGCGACTCCGCGACGAGGTCTTCGCC
>DASPNK010000715.1:0-2902 GCA_035626575.1 Planctomycetota bacterium
ATCGCCCGCATGGGGGAGATGGGGTTCTTCGGGCTTCCCATCGAAACGGAGTGGGGCGGGCAGGGCGGCGGGCAGCTCGAACTGGTCCTCATGGGGCTCGCGCTCGGCTACCACAGCCAGTCGGTGGCGATCACGCCGGGAGCGGCCACCTCGCTGGGGTCGAAACCGCTGCAGCTGTTCGGAAACGCCGACCAGAAGAAGGCGCACCTTCCCGACCTCGCCGCGGGCCGCCGCATGGTGGTGTTCGGCCTTTCCGAGCCGGGTCGCGGCTCCGACGCCGCGAACCCCGAGGT
The DNA here is from genome assembly GCA_035626575.1 of Planctomycetota bacterium. Taxonomy (GTDB): domain Bacteria; phylum Planctomycetota; family CAIWVZ01; genus DASPNK01. The sequence continues at coordinate 294 of DASPNK010000715.1, forward strand.
GACCGCGACGCGCTCGCGCAACGGATGGCAGATCCGCGGCGAGAAGTGCTGGTCGACGAACGCGCGCTGGGCGAGCCACGTCATCGTGCACGCGCTCACCGACCCCGCGGGGAAGAACGGCCACCGCTCCACCTGCTTCCTCGTGCCGATGAACGCCGCGGGCGTCTCGTACTGCGAAATGGGCGGTAAGAGCGTGTGGCGCCTGTCGTCGACGGGCTCGATCGTCTTCGAGCAGGTCGAGGTGGGCGACGACGCCGTCGTCGGCAAGGTCGACGAAGGCTTCCGCGTCATGGCGGAAACCCTGAACGGCGGCCGGCTCTTCATCGCCGGCCTCGCCGTCGCGTCGGCCGCGTTCGCGCTCGACCGCGTGCGGAGCTATGCGCAGGAGCGCGTGCAGTTCAACGGAAAGCCGATCGGCCGCTTCCAGCGCGTGCAGGACGTGATCCTCGACCTCGACGTCGCGGTCGAGCAGGGCGTGACCTGGCTCGTCCATCTGCTCGGGCTCTACGACCGCCGCAAGCTGTCGCGCGAGCAGGCGGCGAAGGTGAAGATCGAATGCTCGAGGGTCGCCTCCCACCTCATGGTCGAGGCGATGGAGGTCTGCGGCGGCGTCGCGTGCCTCGACGAGTTCGGCCTGATGCGCCACCACGAGGACCTCTTCGTGACGCGCGTCGGCGAAGGCAGCAACCGCGCGCTCAAGTCGCTGTCGGTGCGGCCGCTCCTGCCCGACATCGCCGACGAGCTGCACTGATGGACGACGCAGCGCGGCGCCGCGCGCTCAGGTCGCTGGCGGCGCGACCCGCCGAATTGGACGCCGCCGCGCGCGCCGTCGGCGAGGCCGAGGCCTCGGCGCCCGGGCCCGACGGAGGGCCGTCGCTGAAGGAGCGCTTGCGTCGCCTGGCCGACGCCGACCGGGAACGGCTCGGCGAGGGGGCCGCGGAGGCGGTCGCCGTCGATCGCGACTGGGCGGAGGAGGCGGTGCGCTTCCGGCATCTCCGGACGCGCGCGGTCGCGGCGGCCGCCGCCGAGCCTCCCGCCGACGCCGCGCTCGAGCGGTGGGCCGCCGACGACGCGGCGGCGTTCGCCGGAATCCTTCGGGACTGCGCGCGCCGCCCCGCGACCGACCGCGCGCGCTGACGCCCGCCCCGCGACGGCGTCAGTCCAGTCGGACGGCGACGCCGCGACGCGCCGCGAGCCACGCCGCGCGGAACCGCTCCATGCCGAGCTCGCGGCGGACGACGCCGTCGACCTCCTCGACCGGCGGCGGCGGCTCCTTCTTCTCGAGCTTCACCAGGTGGACGCCCGCGGGCGACTCCACGGGTCCGCCGACCTGCCCCGGCTCCAGGCGTTCGGCGAGCGCGACGAACTCCGCCGGAAGGCGCCGTTCGCCGGGCGTGAACGGCTCGAGGCCGCCGCCGTTCAGCTTGGTGGCCGTGTCCTCGCTGTAGAGAGCGACGAGGTCTTCGAAGCGCTTGCCGGCGGCGAGCTCCGCCGACACGGCCTCCATCTGTTTGCGCGCCTTCGCCAGCGGCTGCACGGAACGGCCCGCGGCGTCGGCCGGCTTCGGCGCGTCGGAGCCGCGGATGAGCAGGTGCTTGACGGTGTAGCGCGGTCCGAACCGGGAGAGGTTCTTCTCGTACCACGCCTGCACCTCGTCCCGCGTCGCCAAGGCCTGCCCGAGCTTGCCGATGCCGGCCTTGAGGCGGAAGTCGCGCGTCTTCTTCCACTGCTCGACGGTGATGCCGGAGCGCTGGAAGAAGACCTCCTCGAACTGCAGGCCGCGGTACTGGGGCTTCGCCTCCCACTCCGCCTTGTGATGCGCCGCTTCGGCGTCGAGGTCGGCGTCCTCCAGCTTCAATCCGTGCTTCGCCAGCAACGCCTCGACGAGCGCGGCCTGCGCGAGCATGTCGACCACCCGTCGCACGTCGCGCGCCTCTTCCGTCTCGGCTTTGCCGGCCGCCTTGCGCGCCTTGCTGCGGCTCAGCTCGAGGTACTCGGCGACCAGCGTGCGGAAGGCGATCGCGCGCCCGTCGACGGTCGCGGCGACGCCGGGCGGCAGGGTCGCGAGGTCCGTCTCGATCTTCGCCTCGCGGCGGCGATTGGCGAGCCAGGTGTTCTGGTGCTTTTCCTCGACGCGCACGTCGGCGGGGAGCTTCTGGTCGAGTCGCGCCAGCCGCTTGAGCATGACCGTGAAGCGGAGCTTCCGGCGCAGAGCTTCGACGTCCACGCCCTGCTCGCGCAGCAGCGCTTTCAGGTCGAGCTTGGCGTCGCGCTCGCGGAGGCGCGCCTCGAGCTCGGCGAACTCCCGGTCGACGTCCTCGTCGGTCGCTTCGACGCCGGCGCGCTCCGCCGCCGCCGCGACGAGCGTCTCTTTGATCAGGTTGTCGAGGACCTCGGCGCCGACGGGCGCGTCCTGCCGGAGCTGACGGCGCGCCAGTTCGTCGACGAACGTCGCGATCGGCACGACGAGGCCGTCGACGACCGCGACCGCGCCCTCGGGGACGGGCTCGCCCCAGGTCCAGGCGCCGTCGTCCGCGGGCGGGCGCGGCGCCTCCTGGGCGGCGGCGACGAAGACGAGCGAGGCGGACGCGGCGAGAACAAGCGACGGC
>DASPNK010000716.1:0-3714 GCA_035626575.1 Planctomycetota bacterium
CCAAGCCACGACGAAATAGAGCGCGACCAGCCCCGCGAGGAACGCGAGCGGCCGCGCCGACGACCGCTCCCGACCGCGACCGCCGCCGAACGCCTTGGACGGCCGCAGCTGGAAGAACCGATTCGCCTGCTCGTTTTCCACGTCGGGCGCGATTGTGCGCCGCGCCGCCGGATTCGTCCATGCCGCACCGGGAATCGCGCCGCCGCGAGGCGACGCCTCCCCGCGCGACGCGGCGCGCGCGTCGTGCGATCAGGGGCCGAAACGAATCACGACCCCGTTCGACCATGCGCCCGAAACCGGGCTCGACGGGGCGAACGCCTGGAGATACGCCCCGACGCCGGCCAACGACGGGATGCGCAGGGAAAGCGGCGTCGTGAAGACGCCGCCGGCGTCGAACGACAGCGGCGCCACGACCGCGTCCTGCAGTCCGACCAGCAACGGCAGATCGAACGCCGGGAGGTACTCCGCACGAGCGCCGCTTGAGGCGATGACGAACCCGGGGGCGCCGGGGGCGGCGCCGGCCGTGGTCAGCAAGCCGCCCGCCGCCGCGTCGACGCGCCATCCCAAAGTCAGCGCCTGCCCCGCGACGCGCGGTTCGCCGTAGCGGACGGCCCCGCCCGCCGTCGAGCGGGCCCGCACCACGGATTCGAACCCCCATGGACCGGACGCGACGTCGACGAGCTCGGTCGTCCCGTCGTCGTCCACGTCGCCCGTCTCGAGGAACGTGCCGAAAGACGGAACGACCTCGAGCGTCGCCCCGTCGACGGCGGACACCACCTGAACCCCGTAGGACCCGGACGCGACGCCTCCGTGCTGGGCGACGACGAGGTCGGCGACGCCGTCGCCGTTCACGTCGCCGCACGTCCGCATGCGGAAGCCGAAGTAGTTGGAAGGCGCGACCGGCGTTCCGGCGGTCGCCCACAGTTCCGCGCCGACCGCGCCGCCATAGGCGCGAACGGCGCCGTGATCCGTACCGAACGCATCGTCGAAGGGGGCCCCCACCGCGTAGTCCGGGATTCCGTCGCCGTTGATGTCGGGAAGAGCCAGGACCGAAGCGCCGAACCACGCTTGGGGCGTTCCCGTGTGTCCGCGGAGCCAAGCGCCGTCCGCGCCGGAATGAACGCGCGCCGCGCCCACGTAACCGGTCGAAGCGACGAAGTCGTCCTGGCGGTGTCCGACGAGAACGTCGTCGAAGCCGTCGCCGTTCACGTCGCCGATGCCCGTCGCATCCGAGGGCAGGTTGGAGACCGCCGTGGTCAGCGCGAAGTGGGTCGCGCCCGTGGCTCCCGAAACGACGAGCGACCGGCAGTCGGCCCCGACGGACGTGACGAGGACGTCCCCCACACCGTCGCCGGTGACGTCCCCGACGTCGGCCACGAGTCGACCCATGGCCCGACCGGGTTCGAGGATCGTATGAAGGACGGCGCCTGTCGCCGCCGAGCACACCAGCGCCCGCGAGGAGAACGCCGCCGTCCCCGCGGGGAAACCGACGGCGTAGTCCGCGGCGCCGTCGGCGTCGAGGTCCCGGAGGCCCGTCGGAACGAGCGACTGCGAGTTGGCGAGCACGTGGTCGGTCGAATGAAGCGGCGACGACGACCGGAACGAGTACGCCTGCACCGACACGACGTACGGCCCCGCCGCACCGTAGAAGCCTCGGAACACTCCTGCGACGAAGTCGCGCCTCCCGTCTCCGTCGATATCGCCCACGACGTCGACGCCTGCGGTGAATCCGGGAAGCGGCGTCGACGGACGCCATGCCGTGGCGGAAGGGATCCGGTCGAGTGTCTCCAGAAGGACGAGACCGTTCTTCGCGCCCGAATTCGGATCGCGGTCGGCGAACGGCGCGCCGACGGCCACGTCCGGATAGCCGTCGCCGGTCGCGTCCCCGACCCCCGCGACGGCATGGCCGAGCCGCTCCCCGGCGAACTCGCCGAGGCGCTCGTAGATCAGGCCGCCTCCCGCGCCGGAGTAGACGCCCGCGAATCCCGCTTCCGCGCCGGCGACGGCGTCGTGCGTTCCGCCGCCCAGAATGTCGGGCGTCCCGTCCAGGTCGACGTCGCCGGCGCTCGCGACGGACGTTCCGAGGCGGGCGTTGGCGCGCGGGCCGTCGATGGTGAAGAGCTGGACGGCCGAGGCGCCGTCGAAGACGTGGATGCGTCCCGCCGACCAATGCGGTCCGGGCGTCGCCCGAGGGCTGCCGACGGCGAACTCCGCCTTTCCGTCGCCGTCGAGGTCTCCGAGCCGGCAGGCGCTCTGACCGAATTCGTCGAAGCTCGAGTCGCCGTGGAGGACGTGAAGGGCGGCGCCGCTCGCTCCCGAGTAGACGACGGCCCGCCCCTGCTGCGGCGCGACCGATCCGTCCAGGGGACCGCACCCGAGAAACTCGCCGACCCCGTCGCCGTCCATGTCCTCGAGAAGCGCGACCGCCTTGCCGAACCGCGATCCGGGGTTTCCGAGGACCGAGTGCAGCACCGTGCCGCCCGGCCCCGTCGAAACGACGCGGACTTCGCCCGCCCCCGGACCGTTACGGCCGTCTTCAGGCGCACCGATCGCGAGGTCCCCGATCCCGTCGCCGTCGAGATCGCGACCTCCCGCGACCGCCGCGCCGAAGCGCGCCGACCCGACCGCGCCGAGGTGCACCGCCAGAGTCGCCGACGGCGCGACGATCCCTGCGGCGACGCCCGACGTCCCGATGTGAGACGGGGCCAACGAAACGACGAACACCGCGCCGCGGTCGACGACGCCCGGCGTGTCGTAGTGCGATGCGCCGACCGCCAGTTCCTGGACGCCGTCCGAATCGAGGTCGCCCAACGCCGCCAGGGATTCCCCGAAGTGCGCAGAACTCTGAACGGGCGCGATCGTCGAGAACACCCATTCGCCCGCGCCCGTCAGGATGCGAACGTACCCGCCGTTCGTCCCGCCGATCCACGACGGTCCGTTCTCCAGGTTCGCGCCGACAGCGAGATCGTCGCGGCCGTCGCCGTCGACGTCGCCGACCCCGGCGATCGACCACCCCACATGACGCGGCGCCCCCGCGGACGCCCCGCACCACGAAGGGTTGGAACAGAGCTGGTCGATCCGAGAGATGCGGACCTGGCCGTATGAGACTCCGGCGAGCGACACGACGGCGAGGGAGAACATGGCGGAACGGATCCGACGTCGCCGCATCGTTTGAGTCCACATGGCGCGGCCACCGTAGTCGAGCGGTTCGCCGGCGCCCGACAATTCCGACCGATGCCCCGCCCCTCGCAGCGGACGCAAGACGTCGTGCAAGCGCCGAGCCCTGCCGTCGGCGACCGTCGGACCTCCTCGGGGTCCGTCGAAGTTCGCGCGCTGCACGCCCCGCCAGGAAGCCGCCGCTTCAGGAACGAAGCGAATCCGCGCGCCGCCTCCGAGCCCCGTCGAGATCCCACGCGGCGCTTGCCGCTTCGTGAAGCGTCGCTCCGTGGATGAAGCGGAACCGATTCACGACGTCGGCGCCACCCGTCGACGGTCGCCGCGGCGCAAGCCGCATCATGTAGCCGCCGCGCCGCGAGCGGCGCGGAATCAACTCACCGCCGCGCCGCGAGCGGCGCGGAATCGTCGCCGAATCCCGCCGACCTCCGGCACCCGTCGGCGGTCGCCGCGGCGCAAGCCGCATCATGAAGCCGCCGCGCCGCGAGCGGCGCGGAATCAAGAGACCGCCGCTCCGTGAACGGAGCGGAACCGTTTCAC
>DASPNK010000717.1:0-4472 GCA_035626575.1 Planctomycetota bacterium
CCTACGGCCTTCCTGGTAGAGCGTGTCGAAGGCCAGCGACGACTTTCCGGAGCCGGAAACGCCGGTCATGGTGACCAGGGCTCCGCGGGGAAGCCTGAGGTCGACGCCCTTCAGATTGTGCTCGGCGGCGCCTCGGACGACGATGTGTTGAGTGGGCGGCAAGGAGACGTTCGACGGGCCTCCGCCGGGGGTCGTCGCAGACGACCCGGAGGTCCGAGAGAACCGGCGATTGTAGAGGGGCGGCCTCGGGCGCCAAGCCGTCGGAAAATCGCCGCGGCCCGACGCGCCGCCCCGCGTCGCGTCCCTTTTCTTGCAAGCGTCTCCGTCGCGCTTTTTCCCGCGCGCTTCGAAGTCCGACCGCGCGCGCCCGTCGTCGCGCACCGACGGCCTCTCGCCTCCGCGCCGCACCTCCCGGTACACTCCGCGGCTCGGCGCCGCGAGCCTGAGCGCACGCGGCTCAGCGCACGGGGTCGCCGAGCTCGGGCGCGTCGATCACGCCTTCGAAGGCGAATTCGGCCGGACCTTCGAGCACGACCGCGCCGTCGGCGCGCCACGTGACGTGGGCTTCGCCGCCCGGCATCGCCGCCGCGACGCGGACGCCGCGGACGAGGCGGCCGACGAGCGTCGCGGCGACCACGGCCGCCGCGGCGCCGGTGCCGCACGCCGACGTTTCGCCCGACCCGCGCTCCCAGACGCGTATCTCGAGACGTTCGGGGCCGACGACGCGGACGAACTCCACGTTGACGCCTTCCGGGAAGAACGGATCGCGCTCGATTTCCGGCCCGAGGATCTCGACGGGCGCCGTCGCGACGTCCTCGACGAACGTGACCGCGTGAGGGTTGCCGAGATTCACGCAGGTGAGTCGCGGGCGGAGCGGCGCTTCGCAGCAACCGGGGATCTTCAGCGCGGCGTCGACGACGCGCCCTTCGCCGCGACAGGGGATCTCCTCCGCGTCGAGGCGCGGCGCGCCGAGGTCGATCGACACGGCCGCGGGCCGGCCCTGCGCGTCGAACGAGATCGTCGCGGTCCGCACGCCGCCGTCGGTCTCGATCGTCGCGGGCGTCCGCCGCGTCCAGCGCTCGTAGACGTAGCGCGCGACGCACCGCGCGCCGTTCCCGCACATGCGGCCGCGCGACCCGTCGGCGTTGAACATGTGCATCCGCGCGTCGGCCACGGCCGAGGGGCCGATCAGGATCAACCCGTCGGACCCCACGCCGACGCGCCGCGGGCTGACGCGGCGCGCCAGCGCGGGCGCCGCCGCCGGATCGAGCGGCGTCGCCTTCAGGTCGACGTACACGTAGTCGTTGCCGAGCCCGTGCATCTTGACGAACGGGATCTTCACCGCGAGGCGGCCTCCGTCACCGCCACATTCCCAATACGAGACCGTACACGGCGAACTGCGCGACGAAGTAACCCGCGTCGATCGCCCAGAGCAGCAGCGAGCGCGAAGCGAACTGATAGTTCACGCCGAAGCTCGCGGCGACGAGGCCGGCGCCGAGGGAGACCGCGCGGCCGACCGACTCCGCGATCGACGGCGCCTGGGCGACGAAGCGCGCCGTGACGTAGGCCGAGACGACGCAGAACAGGAACGCGACGCCGAACACCTTCGCCGGATGGCCGCCCGGCGTCTTCGGGTCGCGCCCCGCCTCGCGGTTCCATGCGTTCAGGAACATCGCGGGCGAGTACCAGAGGCCGCCGACGGCGAAGGAAGTTCCGGCGGCGACGAGCACCGCAAGCCAGTTCACAGGAGCGTCGGGCATCGAGCTCTCCCTGCGAGTCCGCCGCGCCGGCGCGTCTCAGGCGCCGCGCCACAGCCGCGCGGTGCGGCGCACGCCTTCGGCCACCAGTTCGGGTCGCGCGGCGAAGCCTAGCCGGAGCCGGCCGCGCCCCGCCGGGCCGAACGCGAACCCCGGCGTCACCACCGTCCGCGCCTCGTCGCGGAGCCGCAGCGCGAACGCGAGGTCGTCCGTCCCCGCATGGGCGGGCACGGCCGTCCAGTAATAGAAGGCGCCGTCCGGACGCCGCGGTTCGACGCCCCAGGCGTCGCGCGCGGCCGACGCGAACGCCTCCCACCGCGCGGACATCTCGCGGCGCGCCGCAGGCAGGACGTCGTCGCTCGCCTCGATCAGCGCCAGCGCCGCGCGCTGCGACGGGAGCGCCGCCGACGTGCAGAGGTAGCTGTGGAGGGTGCGCGCCGCGGCGAGGACCTTCGGGTCGCCCGAAATCCAACCGATGCGGAGCCCCGGCGCGCCCCATCCTTTGCTGAGGGAGGAGACCACGACGCCGGACGACGCGACGTCCCGGAGTCCCGGGACGGGCGCCCCGAGGTACAGGTCGCGGTACACCTCGTCGGAAATCAGCAGCACGTCGCGCGCGGCGCAGGCCGCGGCGACGCGCCGCAGCGCGTCCGCGGACACGCCTGCGCCCGTCGGATTCGCCGGCGCGCCCACCACCGCCAGCTTCGCCCGCGGATGCGCGTCGAGCGCGCGCTCGAACGCGGCGGCGTCGAGGCGGAAGCCGTCGGCGGGATCGAGCGCGTACGACGCGACGCCCGCGCCGGCGAGCTGCGCCAGCGCCGCATACGCGGGGAACCACGGGTCCGGGATCAGCGCCTCGTCCCCGGGCCCGAGGAACGCCTGGTACAGCGCGAACAACGCCGCCTGCGACCCGGCGGTGACGAGCACCTCGTCGGCCGAGGCGCCGTAGCGGCGTCCGATCGCGGCGCGCAATTCGGGGATCCCGTTGTTGGGGCCGTAGGCGCACACGCCCCTCCCCGCTTCGGCCAGGGCGCGCCGTCCCGGCTCGGGCAGGTCCCAGCTCGGCTCGCCGAGGCCGAGCGGAGAGGCGTCCGGCGGCGCGCCCTCCATCATCATCCGCACCGGGCTGGGCTTCAGCCCGGCGATCCGCTCCGCGATGCTCGTCACGCGACGCTCCGCGCCCGACGGTCGGGCGGGCGCACTCTGCCAAGGCGCGGCGCGCCGCGCCGGCCGGATCAGCGCAGAGCGTCTTCGAGCGCGACGGCGGCGTCGGTGCGCGCGTCGCGGTACTTGACGATCAGCGGCGCGGAGACGGACAACCCGCGCTCGACCGCGTAGGCGCCCGACGCCGGCCGGGTCCCGGGGACGACCACGGCGCCCTCCGGAACTTCGCCGCGCACGTCGCGCCGATGCACGAGGTCGAACAGCGTCGTCGAGGCGGTCAGGACGACGCCTGCCGCCAGCACCGCCCGCGCGCGGACGACGACGCCTTCGAACACGCCCGCCAGCGCGCCGACGAACGCGTCGTCTTCGACGACGACCGGCCGCGCGCCCGCGGGCTCCAGCACGCCCCCGATCTGCGCGCCCGCCGAGAGATGCACGCGCGCGCCGATCTGCGCGCACGAGCCGACCAGCGCGTGGCTGTCGACCATCGTCCCTTCGCCGACCCGGGCGCCGACGTTGACGTAGGCGGGCGGCATGACCACGACGCCGCGCGCGAGAAACGCGCCGCGCCGCACCGCCGAGCCGCCGGGCACGAGACGGACGCCGTCGTCGAGGCCGAGGCGCCGCGGCGGATACGCCGTCTTGTCGAGGAAAGGCCCGTCGGGCGCCGGCACGTGCGCGACCGCCGAGCGCCGGAATCCGACGAGGATCGCCGTCTTGACCCAGGCGTGCGCCGACCACGCGCCGTCGTCGCCGCGGCTCGCCGCGCGGACCGCGCCGGTTTCGAGCGCTTCGAGCAGCGCGGCGTGCGCCTCCGGCCACCCGGCGTCGCCGGCGAGGGCCTCGGCGGGGCGGTCGTACCAGGAGCGAAGGCGTTCGACGGACCACGCGCTCACGCGGCGCCCTCCGGGCCGAGCGCGTCGAGCAGCTCCTTCAACCGCGCCGTCGTGGCCGGCGTCGCCGCCGTAAGCGGCAAACGGAGATGCGGGCCGCAGATCCCCTGCAGCGCGAGCGCGGCCTTCGCCGGGATCGGGTTCGACTCGAGGAAGAGCCCGTCCATCAGCGGCAGCAGGCGGGCGTGGAGGCGCCGCGCGCGCTCGACGTCGCCCGTCAGCGCCGCGTCGACCAGGTCCTTCGCGTCCCGCGGGCGGACGTTGCCGACCACGCTGACCAGCCCCCGCGCGCCGACGGCGATCGACGGCAACGCGAGCTGATCGTCGCCCGCGAGCAGCATCTTCCCCGCGGGCAGCGTCCGCGCGATTTCGCCGATCTGCGCGAGGTTGCCCGACGACTCCTTCACCGCGACGAGGGCGGGGTTCGCCCACAGCCGCGTCAGCGCCGCGGGCGTCAGGTTGAGGCCGGTGCGGCCGGGCACGTTGTAGACGACCTGCGGGAAGCCCGGCGCGGCGTCGGCGATCGCCGCGTAATGCGCGACCAGCCCGTCGACGCCGGGCTTGTTGTAGTAGGGCGTGACGACCAGCGCGCCCTGCGCGCCCAGCTCCTGCGCGCGCCGCACGAGCCGCGCCGCGACGCGCGTCGCGTTCGAGCCCG
>DASPNK010000718.1:0-6489 GCA_035626575.1 Planctomycetota bacterium
CCCGCCCCCGGACGCGGTAGCTTCGGCGTCCCTCGCGCGCGCCGTGCGACGCCGCGAAGGCGCCCGACCAAGCGTTCCTTTCCGTGGAGTCCGCCGTGCGCAGGAAGATCGGCATCAACGGGTTCGGCCGCATCGGCCGCCAGGTCATCAAGGCGATCAACGAGCGTCACAAGGATCGTCTGCAGGTCGTCGCCGTCAACGACCTGACCGACGCCGCGACCAACGCGCACCTGATGAAGTACGACTCGACTTACGGGCCCTATCGCGGGTCGGTCGAGGTGAAGGACGGGACCATCTGGGTCGACGGCGAGCCGATCGCCGTGACCGCCGAAAAGGAGCCGGGCGCGATCCCGTGGAAGCAGCACGGGGTGGACGTGGTGATCGAGTCCACCGGCCGCTTCACCGACGCGACCAAGGCGCGCGCCCACGTCGATCAGGGCGGCGCGAAGAAGTGCATCATCTCGGCGCCGGGTAAGAACGAAGACCTCACGCTCGTCCTCGGCGTCAACGACGACCTGTACGACCCGGCGAAGCACGTCGTGGTGTCCAACGCGTCCTGCACCACCAACGGCCTCGCGCCGATCGCCAAGGTGCTGAACGACACCTGGGGCATCGTGAAGGGCCTTCTCACGACGGTCCACGCCTACACGAACTCGCAGAATCTCCTCGACCTCGCGAAGCCCGACCTGCGCGACGCGCGCGCGGCGGCCCAGAACATCGTCCCCGCCGAAACCGGCGCCGCGCGGGCCGTCGGCCTCGTGATCCCCGAGCTGAAGGGCAAGTTCGGAGGCATGGCGTTCCGCGTGCCGACGCCGACCGTGTCGGTCATCGACTTCACCTGCGTGCTGAAGAAGCCCGCGACGAAGGAGTCGATCCGCGAGCAGATGCTCATGGCGAGCAAGGGCCGGATGAAGGGCGTCCTGCGCGTCACCGACGAGCCCCTGGTCTCGTCCGACCTGCGCGGCGATCCGCACTCGTCGATCTTCTCCGCGCTCGACACGCTGGTGATGGACGAACTGGTGAAGGTCGTGGCCTGGTACGACAACGAGTGGGGCTACGCCTGCCGCGTGTCGGACCTCGCCGCGAAGATGGCCGGCGCGCTCTGACGCGGTCGCGCGCGGCATGCCTCGCCGGAAGTCGTTGTACCGGTCGCGCCTCGCCGCCGAGACGGAGTACGTCTGCGACGCGGCGCGCCCGCCGGCGATCCCCGACGGCGCGCCCGCGACCGTCGAGGTCGGCATGGGCGCGGGCAAAGTGCTGGTCGCCCGCGCCGCGGCGAACCCGGGGCGCTTCTTCCTCGGGGTCGAGCTGAAGGAGGAGCGCACCTGGCAGGCGGTGCGCGCGGCTCGCGAGCTCGGCCTGACGAACATCCGCTTCCTCGCCGACCACGTCGGCCGCATCGACGCGCTCATCCCGACCGGGCGCTTCGACGAGTTGCTGATCTTCTTCCCCGACCCGTGGCCCCGCGACCGCGACGAGAAGCGGCGGCTCGTGTCGCCTCAACACCTGCGGCTCTTCGCGCGCTGGCTGAAGCCCGGAGCGCGAGGCGTCTTCCGCACCGACTCGAAGGCGCTCTTCGAGTACGGCTGCGAAACGCTCGCCGCCAAGGGCTGGACGCTGCTGCAGGTGGAGCGCGACGTGCCGCCCGCCGAGGTCGCGACCCGCTACGAGACCCTCTGGCGGAAGCTCGAGCTGCCGATCCACCAGGCGCTCTTCGAGCGGCCGGCGACGTTGCCCGACGACCCGGCGACCGACGTCGCCGCCCGGCCGGCGCTCGCCGCCGCGCCATGAGCGAGGAGTCCTGGATCGCCGCCGGGCTCGGTCTCGTCGGCGTCTGGCTCCCGTTCGCCGCGACGTCGCTGCGCGGCATCCACCATGTGCGGCCGCTCCGCGACGTGCTCGAAGAGTCGGAGCGTCGAGAGCACGTCGTCGCGGAGGACGGACCTGCCGAACCGGTCGCCGCCGCGCCGCCTGCGCTCTCCGTGATCGTCGCCGCGCGGGACGAAGAACGCGACGTCGAGGCGACGGTGCGCCGCCTGCTGGCGCAGTCGTACGACGGTCTTGAAGTCGCCGTCGTCGACGATCGCTCCGGGGATCGCACCGGCGAGATCCTCGACCGGATCGCCGCCGAGCCCGCCGCGCGCGGGCGCCTCACGGTCGTCCACAACCGGGAGCTGCCTCCGGGCCGCCTCGGCAAGTGCCACGCCTGCGATCTCGGCGCGCGTCGGTCGCGCGGCGACTGGCTTCTTTTCCTCGACGGCGACGTGCGCCTCGTCGACGACGACGTCCTGCGTCGGATCGTCACGTTCGCCGAGCGCGCGCATGTCGATCACCTGACGGTCTTCCCCGATCTCGGGTCGCAGGGCGTCGTGCAGGAGGCGCTCACCGAAGCGTTCGGGCTCCTCTACCTCTTCAACGTCGGGGCGTGGCGGTCCGATCTCGACGCGCCTCGGGGCGGCGGCGCCGTCGGCGCCTTCAACCTCGTGCGTCGGTCCGCCTACGAGCGGATCGGCGGCCACGCGCTCGTGATGATGGACGTCGCCGACGACTGGAAGATCGGGCGCCTGCTCCGCGAGTCCGGCGCGCGACAACGCCTGTACTTCGGTCGCGGCCTGGTGCGCTGCGACTGGCACCGCGGCGCGTGGAACGTCGTGAAGGGGCTGGAGAAGAACGGTTTCGGCGGCTGCGACTACAGCGTGGTCAAGCTGGTCGGCGCGTCGCTTCTCGTCTTCGCCCTCGCCTTCGGGCCGTTCCTGCTTTTCGTCGCGTCGCTCGCCTTCGGCGCGTGGGCGGGCGTGCGGACCGGCGCGGCGACGGCGTTCCCGCTTTTCCTTCAGGTCTTCTTCGCCTTCTGCCACTGGGGCGCGACGCGCGAGCGGACCGCACCGCGCCTGCGCGCGACGCTGCTCTTCCCCGTCGGTCTTGCGCTCCTGCTGATCGCCCTCTGGCGCTCGGCGTGGATCACGCTGCGTCAAGGCGGCGTGCGCTGGCGCGACACCTTCTATCCCCTCCCGCAACTCCGCGCGGGGCTCGTCCGCGCCGGCGCGGGCGCCCGCTTCCGCGATCTCGACCGAAGGTGAGCGCGGCGCGACCGCTCAGAAGACGAGGCCGATGCGCAGCGTGAGGAGCCAGGCGTCCGACGATGCGGACGTCGCGCCGGGGTCGACGAAGTACATCAGGTCGGGCTGGACGTACATCCACCCCGCCACCTGGCATCGGTAGAAGGCTTCGAAGGACCACTCGGCGTCGCGGTCGAAGCCCGCGCCGGGGTCGTCGGTCGTGCGGTTCCACGCGGCGCCGAGACCGATCACGTCGTCGTCGCGACCCTCGAGCGCGCCGGTCCATTCGACGCCGACGCGCACGAAGTGCTCGACGGCGGAGACGTCGGCGTCGGCGTGGCCGTAGCGCAGGAAGGCGCCGACGCCCTGGGCGTCTTCCGGATCGTCGCGCGACTCCCGCCAGAGCGTGCGCTCAAGGAGCAGCCACTGCCCCCACGCGCCGTCGTCGACGCCGCCGTCGAAGCGGGCGAAGTCGCCGGTGTGCGCCCAGACGCCGACGCCCACGCGGTTCGCCGCGGCGCCGAAACGCGCGTCGACCTGCGCGGCGAACCAGGCGTCCGACGGCGGTCCGAACAGCGTGCGCGGTCCGCGCGCGCCGGTCGAGACGCCCTGCGCGAGCGCGCCGTCCATCGCCGCGACTCCGACGGTCACGACGTCGTCCGGCGTCCAGAACGCGGCGGCGCCGAACGCGGGGTCCGGGTAGGTCGGGAAGGCGAGCTGCGTGGGGTCGGACGTGACGTCGACGTGCAGGAACGCCGCGCCGCGGTCGGGCAACGCGAAGTCGTCGTTGGCGTCGAACTTGCCGAGCTTGAAGCGCCACCGGTCCGACGCCGTCCAGTCGAGGAAGACCTCGGCGAGCTGCGCGCGGTGAGGCGCGTCCCACACGTCGACGCCGTACACCGGGCCGATCAGGTCGGCGAGCGGCGTGCCGCGCAGAGGCTGGAACTCCGTCGACAGGACGAGCCCGTCGGCGCCGACGACCTTCTCGAGGTCGACGTCCACGCCCGCGGCGAGGAACACCATGGCCGCGGTCCCGCCGGAATCGACGCCGCCGCCGAGGTTCCACGCCGGGTCGAGCGTCGCTTCGAACCGGAAGGTGAAGCCCGCGTCGGCCAGCCGCGACCGCGCGCCGCCCCAGTCGCCCGTTAGCTCGCGGCGCTTCCAGAACGACGCCTCGTCCGCGAGCGCGTCGATCGCGTCGTCGAGGCGCGCGGCGCGCGCGGCTGCGGCCGCGTCGTCGACGACTTCCGTGCGGAGAGCGGCGAGCGCCGCGCCGATGCGGGCGTCCCCCGCCGCGGCGCGCGGGGACGTCGCCTCCTGCGCGAGCGCGCGCGGCGCCGCGAGGACGAGGCCCGTCGCGGCCAGGAGCCGCCACGATCCTCCGCCACTCCGGACGCCGCCTCCCGTGTTCGGACCCTTCTTCACCCGCCGTCTCCGAATCGTCGCGCCCGTCGACGTGATATCGGAGCCCTCGGCGGCGGAACTGAATCGGCGGGTCGGAGCGCGCCGCCGCGACTCAGCGGACCGCGAGGTCCGCCGGGTCGTGCCACTCGGGGAAGAGCGCGGCGAAGTTGGCGCGGTCGCGCGCGAGCTGCTCGGGCGACTGCCGAAGTCCCTGCGCGAGGCGGGACGGCGCTCGGAAGTCGATGAGGAGGACGACCTTCTCCGAGTCCCCGTCGTTCCGCGCCTGGTGCGGCAGCGTGTCGTCGAAGACCAGGGTCTCGCCTTCGATCCAATCGCGGCTCAATCCGTCGACTTCGAACGCCGACCCGGGAGGGATCACCAGCGCCAGATGGCACCGCAGCAGCGTGCGGTCTTCGCCGCAGTGGCGCGGGAGGCGCGTCCCCGGCCCCAGCACCGAGAACCCCGCCGTGTAGATGCCGGGCACGGAGTCGAGGAGCGCCGCGGTCCGAGGCGCCAGCCGGCGGATCGACTCCACGCGGCGGCCGGCGCCGTAGAAGCCCGCCAGCTCCCAGAGCCCTTCCGCCGCGCCGTCTTCGTACCACGGCACGCGGACCGTGCGCGGGAGCGCGCGCCACTCGGCGAGGATCTCCGGGAACGCCGCCTCAAGCCGGGACCGGAAGCCGAAGTCGCTTCTGAAAAAGGCCTGCCGACCGCGCGGAGAGAGGTCTTCGGGTCGTGCGTCCGGCTCGGGATCGAAGTCGGTGCAGAAGGCGACCACCTCGTCGGGAAGGGTGACCGGCCGTTCGAACCCGGAGACGTCGAGGCCGTTCGCGTCGAGCAGCGTGACGTGCGACCCGTTGCACACGAGCGTGCGGTTGTTCATGCGGGCCAGCATCGCTTCCAAGCGCTCGGTTTCGGGGCCCTCCATACCTTCGGTCGTCGCGAAGCGGACGCTGTCGTTCTCGCGGACCCCCGGCGTCACGCCGAAGTCGGCCGGCCGCGCGTAGACCTCGGTGTCGGGATGCAGGAGGTAGCCGCCGACGTACGCCGACATGCCGTAGTCGGCGCGCCGCGCGTTCAGCCAGCGGACGGTCTCGAGCGCCTGCCCGCGCGTTTCGCCGGGGAATCCGGTGAACCAGAGAAGCTCCGTCGAGACGCCGGCGTCGCGCAGGTTGCGGAGCATGCGCGGGAGGTCGTCGAGGCGGTAGCCCTTGTCCATGCGGTCGAGAATCGTCTGGTTCGCCGACTCCATCCCCATGAGCAGGGAACGGCAGCCTCCTTCCGCCAGCTCGCGGCAATAGGCCGGATCGAGGAAGCAGGCCTCGGGCTTCATTCCGCCCACCCACGCGACCTCGAGCTTCTCCTCCTTCACCGCGCGCGCGAGGCGCAGCGCCGACCGCGGAGGGATGCTGGAGTCCTGGAGCTGGATCCAACGCGCGCCGTACCGTTTCACGAGGTCGACGACGTCGCGCCGAATCGGGTCGGCGTCCGCGGCGCGGTAGTTCTCCCGCCACCCGATCGAGCAGAACGTGCAGCGGCCCCAGTAGCAGCCGCGCGCCGTCATCAGCGGCCACACCGGGGCGGGGTTGAACGCGAGCGACGGGTCGTAGCCGTCGAAGTCGGGAAGCGGCCAGTATTCCGCCGGCGTGAGCGTCTTCTCCGTTCCGCGTCGGCGCACGACGCCGGCGGAGTCGACCCGGGCGAGATTCGCGACCGTCTCGAGGTCGCGGCGCCCTTCGAGCGCCTCGCACAATTCGACGATCGTGCGCTCCCCTTCGCCGACGCACACCGAGTCCGCCCAGCGGAAGATCCAACCGTCGGCGAGCCACGCGTCGGCGTGCGCCGCGACGAGCGGCCCGCCGACCGCGAGGTGCACGCCGGGAGCGCGTCGACGGAGCTTCGCGAGGAGGCGCGGCGCCTCGGCCGCCTGCTCCGGAAACGCGACGCAGACGCCGATCATCTCCGGCGCGCCGGCGAGGCACGCGTCGAGCAGCGATTCTTCGTAGAGCTCGACGAGCGGCGACCA
>DASPNK010000719.1:0-9446 GCA_035626575.1 Planctomycetota bacterium
GCGCGCGACGTCGTCGAAACGACGCGCGCTTCGACGCGCCCGCGCGCGCCGCGAGCCCTTCGCGCGACGCGGTTTCCGCATCGGGCGCGACGTCGTCGACCCGCCGCGGAGGAACCGAAGAAACGGCCGTAATCATTTCCGCCGACGTGCGATCAATGCCTTGGCGGCGGTTGTCTCGCGGGCGCTTCGGCGTGCGCGACGCAACGGCGCGCAGGGGGCGAACGCACATGCTGTACACGATCGCGGTGGTGCTCATTCTGCTGTGGCTGCTCGGGCTGGCGTCGTCGTACACGCTCAGCGGGTTCATCCACATCCTGCTGGTCGTCGCGCTGATCATGGTGCTCGTGCGCGTCATCGGCGGCCGGCGTCCGGTGGTCTGACGCGCGCACGGCGCGGGGAGGAACGAACGATGGACCGCAATCTGGCGGCCGGACTCCTGGTGGTCGGAGTCGTGCTGGTGATCTGGGGCCTCAACGCCTCCGACTCGTTCAGCTCGGAAGTCTCCGAGGCGGTGACCGGCTCTCCTTCCGACAAGGCGATGTGGCTGCTCGGCGGCGGATTGCTGCTGGGCGTCGCGGGGCTGTTCGGACTTCTCCGCGGACGACGCGGCGCGCCTTGAAAATGACGGCGCGCGCCCGCCGCGATCGCGGCGGGCGCGTCGCGCCGCTCGCCGGCGGGTCGCCGGTCCCATGACGGGCTTCGTCGCCGGCGGGGACGCCGGCGCGCGGAACGACGGTCAGTCGCGCGGCCGCATCAGCGGAAAGAGCACGACGTCGCGCAGGTTGTCCTGGTCGGACAACAGGCAGCAGAAGCGGTCGATGCCGAGCCCGAAGCCCGACATCGGCGGCATACCGTGCTCCATGGCGAGGAGATAGTCCTCGTCCATGTCCATGGCCTCTTCGTCGCCGCTCTCCTTCAGACGCGCCTGCTCTTCGAAGCGGCGGCGCTGATCCAGCGGATCGACCAGCTCGGAATACGCGTTGACGATCTCCCAGCCGGCGACGACCAGCTGAAAGCGGTCGCACACCTGCGGCCGGGCGTCGTTGCGCCGCGCGAGCGGCGACAGGTCGACGGGGTGCTCGGTGAGGAAGGCGGGCCCGACGAGCTTCGGGCGCGACACCTTCTTGTAGAGCTGATCGATGAGATTGCCGCGGCCGAGGTCGTCCACGTCCTCCAGCTCGACGCCGCGCCGCCGGATCTCGGCGCGCAGCGCGTCGGCGTCCGGGAACGCGTCGATGTCGATGCCGGCGTCGCGCAGGATCAGGTCGCGGAATCCGTAGCGCGGCCACTCGCCGCCGAAGTCGACCTCGCGGCCCCGCAGCGTCATGCGCGTCGTACCGAGAGTCTCGCGCACGACGTGCTGCACGAGCGCCTGGGTGAAGCGCATGTTGTCTTCGTAGTTCCAGTAGGCGGCGTACCACTCCAGCATGGTGAAGTCCTGGAGATGGGACGGATCCATGCCTTCGTTGCGGAAGCACCGCGCGAACTCGAAGACGCGATCGAACCCGCCGACGACGGCGCGCTTCAGGTAGGTCTCCGGCGCGATGCGCAGGAAAACCTCCATGTCGAGCGCGTGATGCCGGCTCTTGAACGGCCGGGCCGCCGCGCCCGACGCCTTCGGGGCGAGGGCGGGCGTGTCGATCTCGACGAAGCGATGCTCCTCGAGGAACGTTCGCATCGACTTCACGATCCGCGAACGGAGCAGGAAGCGCTCCAGAGTCTCGCGGTTCATCGCGAGGTCGAGATAGCGCTGCCGGTAGCAGGTCTCGCGGTCGGAGAGGCCGTGCCACTTCTCCGGAAGCGGGCGTAGCGTCTTCCCGAGGAACGTGATCGACGACGCGCGGATCGTGGGCTCGCCGGCGTTGGTGACGTAGGCCTCGCCTTCGACGCCGACGAAATCGCCGAGGTCGATCAGTTTCTTCCAGACGTCGCGGTAGAAGGCCTCGCCGACGTCGTCGCGCTGCACGGAGATCTGGCAGCGCCCCGAGACGTCGCTCAGCGTGGCGAACGACAGCTTGCCCATGACGCGCACCGTCATGAGCCGCCCGGAGACGCGCACCGGCTTCGTCCCCGGCGGCAGGGACTGCGCTTCGGCGAGCAGATGCGTGCGGTCGAAACGCTCGGGATAAGGGTTGATGCCCGCGTCGCGGAGCCGCGCGAGCTTCTGCACGCGGACCTCGCGCTGGTCTTCGCGGCTCTCGGGGGCGGGGGAGGGCGTGGCGCCGTCGTTCATGGGGAGTGGCCCGGCCGGAGCGGGCCGCGGCCTCCGCGGGCCTCCGACGAAGGCGCGTTGATACCATCGGCCGTCGTGAGCGGGAAGCGGCCGACGGGCGCCGCGCCGCGCGCGCGGAACGCGAGGCGAGCGGGGGACGCATGGTCGGTCGAAGCGGTGCGAAACGGGTCGTCGTCGCGGGCGCGGGCGAGATCGGCCGGATGATCGCGTTCCTGCTGGCGGAGCGGCGCGTCGGTCGGGCGAAATGGGACGTGCTGGCGGTCGACGCCTCGCAGGAGACGCTGGCGCGCGTGAAGCAGGCGGCGCCCGACGCGCTCACGCGACGCGTGGACTTCCGCCGCGCGGCCGACCTCGACGCGGCGTTCGCCGGCGCCTGGGCGGTCGTCTCCGCGGCGCCCTTCGCGTTCAATCCGCTGATCGCCGAGCGCGCCGTCGCCGCCGGCGCGCACTACCTCGACCTCACCGAAGACGTCGCCGTCACGAATCGCGTGCGAAAGCTGGCGGAGAAGGCGCCGACGCTCCTCGTCCCGCAGTGCGGCCTCGCGCCGGGCTTCGTGACGATCGCCGCGATGCCCCTCGTCCGCCGCATGGGCGTGGTGCGCTCCCTCAAGCTGCGCGTCGGCGCGCTCCCGCGACGGCCGTCGAACCGGCTCCAGTACAACCTCACCTGGAGCACGGCGGGGCTCGTCAACGAGTACGTGCAGGAGTGCGACGTCGTCGTCGGCGGTCGGCCGGCCAAGGCGCCGGCGTTGCAGAACCTCGAGCGCCTCACCCTCGACGGCGTCGATTACGAGGCGTTCAACACGTCGGGCGGACTCTCCACGCTGCCGGAGGCGCTGGCGGGCCGGGTGCAGGAGCTGAACTACAAGTCGATCCGCTATCCGGGGCACTGCGAGTACATGAAGTTCCTGCTCGACGACCTCGGATTCGGCGCGACGCCGGAGCGGGTCGCGGAGCTGGTCAGGCTTCTCGACGAGCGGCTTCCGCGCACCCGCGAGGACGTGGTCGTGGTCTACGTCTCGGCGATCGGCGACGAAGACGGCGCCCTGACGGAGCGCAGCTTCGCCGTCCGGGTCTTCGCGGTGGAGCGGGGCGGCGAGACGTGGACGGCCATCCAGCGGACCACCGCGGGGTCGGCCTGCGCGACGCTGGAATTGATGGCCGAAGGCGCGCTGCCGCGGAAGCGGGGCTTCGTCCGGCAGGACGAGATCCCGTTCGAAGCTTTCATGGCCACGGAGTTCGGCCGGTTCGCGTTCCCCGACGCCGAAGCGGCGGCCGCCGCCCCGGTTCCCCGACGTCGGCCCGCGTCGCGGCGCGGCTGACCCTCGGCGGCTGGTACCATGTCGCGCGGCCTCGACTTCGGGGCCTCGGTTCGCGTTCGACGGCGGCGCCGGGGGCTCGGTCGCCCGCCGCGGACGGCGGATCCTTCGACCATCAGGGGATACCGGTGAACACCTTCCGCATCGCCGCGGCGCTGTGGTGCGTCGCGCAGGTCGCGCTCGTCGCGCAGGACGACAAGGCCAAAGTCGCCGAGGCGGTCGAGACCGCCCGCAAGGCCTACGACGCCGGCCGCTACGAAGAGGCCGACCGCGCGTTCGACGCGGTGGCTCTTCCGGCGCTCGAAAGCTTCGACGCCATGCTGCTCCGGGCAAGGATCGGCTACGCCCTCGGCGAGTGGGGGAAGGCCTCCACCTACGCCGATAACGCCGCGAAGCTCGACCCGTCGAACGTCGACGCCTGGATGCTCGCGGGCCAGGCGCGCTTCATGGGCGGCGAAGAGGCGAAGCTCGACGGACGCTCCACCGTCGGCCGCATCTCCGGCTTCTACGAGCAGGCCATCGACGCCTTCGACAAGGCGCTCGCGCTCAAGCCGGGCGACGCGAAGGCTGCCGAGATCCTCGATTGGAAAGGACACGCCGCGTTCTGGTCCGACGAGGTCTCGAAGACCGAAGGCCGGCTCAAGGACTCCGCCGACGCGTTCGAAGCGGCGGTCAAGCTCGACCCCGAGGCGGGCGACTCCTGGTGGGCGCTGGCGCGCACCGAGTTCAAACGTCAGAACAAGGCCCGCGCGCTCGAAGCGATCACGAAGGGGCTCGCCGCGAAGCGCACGTCCGACTCGACGGGCCCGCTGCTCGCGCAGATGCTTTCCGACGTCTACGTGCCGGAGAAGAAGTTCGAGGAGGCCGTCGCCGCCATGAAGGGCTGGGCCGCGGCGCAGCCGAGGAATCCGGCGCCGTACGTCTGGTCGGGCTTCTTCCGCACCAAGCAGGGCCGCGACGACGAGGCGATCCCGCTCTTCGTCAAGGCGTGGGAGATCTCGGAGAAGACCGCCGCCGACGCCGCCTACGAGCTCGGCCAGGCGTACCTGCGCAAGGGCGACGAGGCGAAGGCCGTCGAGGCGTTCACCAACGCGTGGAAGGCCCGCCGTGAAGGCTGGAATTTCGGCGTCTCGCCGGTGGACCTGATCGTCGACGTCGGCGCGCGGAAGTTCCTCGAAGGGAAGCACGCCGAAGGCATCGCGTTCATCGAGAAGCACGCGCTGCCGATCGCTGCCGACGACTGGCGCGTCCACAACAGCCTCGGGCTCTTCTACCGCGACTGGCCCGACCGCAAGACGCGCAAGGAGCACGACGCGAAGGCGCTGCAGCACTACGCGAAGGCCGCCGAGCTGGTCGTGAAAGTCCCCGACGAACAGCTGTCGCGGAACTGGAAGTCGCGGGTCATCAACGATCTCGGCGTCATCCACCACTTCCACTACGGCGACGTCGACAAGGGACTCGCGAAATACCGCGAGGCGCTCGAGTGGGACCCGACGTGGGTGGACGCGCTGGAGAACGCGGGCCTCTGTCTGAACAAGCTCGGCAAGTACGAGGAGGCGCGCGCCCTCTTCAAGAAGGTCCTCGAGATCGAAGAGCCGGACCCGAACAACCCCGGCAAGACGCACCGCCCCTGGGCCGGCCGCCGCGTGACGCTGCAGGGCCTCGCCGAAGCGGAGAAGAACCTCAAGAAGTAGGCGCCGCGGACGTCCGGCGTCGCGGAACGCACCTGTGCTTTGCCCGGCGAGGACCGCCGAGCGTCGCGCCGAGGAGGCGCAGCCCCCGACGACGCGCCCGCACCGTCGGTCTGCGGCAGGCTCGGGAACGTCTCACGCCGCAGCCGGTCGCATCGTCGGTGCGCGGCGAACGATCCACGATGCGGGGCCGGTGCGGCGCTGCGCGCCACGCCGGGCCTCCGCGGTCCTCGCCTTGCACCGCGGCGCCGGGGAGACCCGGTCGGTCCGCCGCCGGCCCGCCTCGGCGGACCGCCGCTACCGCGTGATCTTCCTCGGGAAGCCGGCGAGGGAGAGCTTCATCAGCTCGCGGGCCATGGCGCGCTCGGCTTCGCCGACGTTGAGGTCGGAGACCGAGCCGGGGCCCATCAGGCGTTCCCGCTTGAAGGTGGACTCGTAAAGGCGTCGGCCGTCGCGGCGCGCGTAGATCGCCACCTCGCCGGTCGCGTAGACGACGCCGCGGGGCGTGAGCCAGTCTCGGTCCCATTCGGTGACGCGGATGAGGCACACCGCGTCGGCGGACTCGAAGGCCCGCGCGGCCGTCGGGCCGTCGGACGCGGCGTCGACCGCGGCGGCCGCCGCGTCGGCGTCGACGCGCTGGTCGGCGAGCGTGGAGTAGGCCTTCGACTCGAGGAGGTAGGCGCGGGCCGCCTGGCGCATCTCGAAGGCCAGCGGCTCGGCGGCGGGCGATGCCACCTGCGGCTTGAGCACCGCGATGTCGATCACCGGCACGCTCCGGTAATCGGGGTCGAGCCAGGTTTCGCGGAGGTTGTCGGGCTCCGGGCTGGCGCATCCCCACAAGGCGGCGAGCAGCGTCGCGCCCACGGTCACGGTCCTGCGCTTCATGACGAGTCCCTTCTTCGACGACGTTCCTCGAGCCATTCCCCGACCCCCGCCGCCGCAACCGCCCGGTCGAACCGTCGGCACGACTCGCAGGTCCCGCACGGCTGATCGCCGCCCAGGTAACACGACCAGCACCATTCCAGCGGGGCGTCGGCGGCGCGTCCGGCCGCGACGATCTCCCGCTTGTCCATCCCCGCGGTGGGCGAGATGACCTGCACCGCGTTGCGCGTCGCGTAGGCCAGCGCGCGGTTCGTCGCTTCGAGGAACTCCGCCGAGTTGTCGGGGAAGGTCGCCGCCTCCTCGCGGTTGAACCCCACCACGACGTGCTTCGCCCCGCCGGCCTCGGCCCACGTGGCCGCCATCGCGATGAAGGCGAAGTTCCGCGCGGGCACCCAGACCGCGGCGGCGCTGCGCGCGGACGCTTCGCGGTCGTCGAGGTCGGCCGCGGCGGGACGCGGGACGTCGGCCGCGCGATCCACCAGCGCGCCCTGGGCCGCCTCGCGCAGGAACGGCAGGTACACCACGCGGTGCTCGAGGCCCAGTCGCCGGCTGAGCGCGTAGGACGCCGCCAGCTCGCGCTTCGCGGCCTTCTGGCCGTAGTCGACCGTGAGCGCGAGCACCGGGCGCGTCACGTCCCGCGCCAGAACGGCGGCGACGGTGGAGTCGAGCCCGCCGGAAAGCAGGACGAGGGCTTTTTCCATGGGCGGCGGCGCGGGATTGTAGGCTCCGCCGCGCGGCGCGCAACGGCGCGCGGGACGCGGCGTTCGCGACGCGGAGCGCGGCGGGCGGACGGCGGCGACGGAGCGACGGATGAGCGTCACGGCGGTGATCAACCAGAAGGGCGGCGTGGGGAAGACCACGACCGTCATGAACCTCGGCGCGGCGCTCGCCGAACGGGGGAAGAAGACCCTCCTCGTCGACCTCGATCCCCAGGGGAACCTCACCAGCCACGCGGGCGCCGACGCCGACGCGGCCGGGCGCACCGTCTACGACGTCCTGCTGGGCGAAGCGACGCTCCTCGACGTGCTGCTGCCCGCGGCGGAGAAGAACCTCTGGGTGATCCCGTCGAACATCGATCTCGCCGCGGCGGAGATCGAACTGGTCGGGCGCGAGAAGCGCGAGATCATCCTGCGCGACGCGCTCGAGGTGCTGAAAGGCGAAGGCGACCTCGGGCGCGCGCCTCGCTTCGAGCAGATCCTCGTCGATTGCCCGCCGTCGCTCGGGCTCCTCTCGGTCAACGCGCTCGCCGCCGCCGACGCGGTGATGGTGCCGATGCAGGCGGAGTTCTTCGCGTTGCAGGGGATGGCGCGGCTGCTCGAGACGGTCGACCTCGTGCGGAAGTCGGTCAATCCCCGCCTGCGGTTCGACGGCGTGGTCCCCTGCAAGGTCGACCGTCGGCCGAAGCTGACGCAGGAGGTGCTCGACGAGATCCGCAAGCACTTCCCCGATCAGCTCTACGACGTCTCCATCCGCCCGAACGTCAAGCTGGCCGAGGCGCCGAGCTTCGGCCGGAGCGTGCTGTCGTACGACCCGGCGAGTCACGGCGCGGAGGACTACCGCGCGCTGGCGCGCGAGTTCCTCGGCGAGAAGCGCTGATCGATGGCGGCGCGGGCGCGCACGCTCGTCTCCGCCCTCGCGCTCGCGGCCCTGATCGCGTTCGGCCGTTCCTGCTCGGTCGCGACGGCCGGCTTCGTCTACGACGACGAAGACGCGATCCTCGAGCACCCGCATCTCCGGGACGTCCGCCACGTCGGGCGGCTCTTCCTCACCGAGTATTGGGGCGGAGACCGCGCGAACCAGATGTACCGGCCGCTGCAGCAGGTCTCGTACCTGATCGACGGCGTCCTCTTCGATTTCGAACGCGAGGCGACGCACGCCTCCCACCTCGCGTGGCATCTCGCGGCGGTCCTCGCCGGCTTCGCGCTCCTCAAACGCGTCGGCGTCGGCGCCGGGCCGGCGTTCGCGGCCGCCGCGGCGTTCGGCGTCCATCCCGCGCTCACCGACGCGTCGGTCTGGATCAGCGGGCGCTGCGACGTCCTCGCGCTGCTCTTCTCCGCCCTCGCGCTTCTGCGCTACCGGGCGGTCGCCGCGGCCGACGTTCCGCGCACGCGGGACGCCGTCCTGGCCGCGGCCTGGCTCCTCGCGGCGGCGCTGTCGAAGGAGGTCGGGCTCGCCGCGCCCGGTGCGGCCCTCGTGCTGTTCGGGCGCCGTGCGGCGCGCGGCGGCCGCTGGACGTGCGCCGCGCTCGCGGTCTACGGCGCGCTTCGGCTCGGCGCCGTGGAAGGTTTCCTTCCCGGCCTGCCCGACGACGTCGGCGTCGTGTTGCAGGACCGCGATCTCTTCGAGCGCGTCGCGATCGGATGCCGCGCGCAGCTGCTGCTGGTCGGACGCCTCTTCGCGCCGTGGCTCAGCGTCGCGGACCACCGCGCGCACCCGCTCGCACTGCCGGCGGCGCCGGTCGGCGTCTCCGGCGTCGTCTCGATCGTCGTCTTCGTCGCGACGTTCGTCGCCGCGGCGCGCGCCCGCGGGCCCTCGGCGGGCGCGATCGCCCTGCGGCTCACGGGGGCCGCCGCGGCGTTCTTCGTTCCGGTGCTCCAGATCTGGCCGATCGGCGCGGTGATGCCCGAGCGCTTCCTCTACGTGCCGGCGCTTTTCCTTCTCGGCGCCGTCGCGCGGCTCGGGGCGGCCGCGGTTCCGAACGCGCCGCGGTGGTCGTGGTCGACGCGCGTCCTCGCGCCGGGCCTGTTCGCGGGCGTCGTCGTCCTCTGTCTGACCCTCGGTCTCCGGGACAAGGTCGGCGACCGACGGGTCTACGACGACGACGGCGCGTTCTTCAGCGACGTGGTCGCCGCTTACCCGCATGACGAACGGGCGTGGAACAACCTCGGCGTCTACTGGATGAAAGACGCGACGCCTCCGCGCTTCGACGACGCGGACCGCTGCCTCGAGGAGGCCGTCCGCCTCCGGCCGGGGTATCGCCGCGGCGCGCTCAACCTCGCGCGCTCGGCGCTCGAGCGGCATCGGACGACGCGCGACGCCTCGCGTCTGCACGTCGCGGAGGCGGCGCTCGAGGCGCGGCTCGGGGCCGACGACGGCGACGCCTGGATGCTGCTCGGACACGTCGAGAGCCGACGCATCGCGCTCGCCGCCGACGACGTCGAACGGCTCGTGTGCGCGGAGCGCGCCGAGTCGGCCTTCCTGCGCGCCGCCGAAGCCCTCGCTCGCGAAGCGCGACCGCGGCCGGCCGAGATCGAAGCCGCGCGTCGTCACGCCGCCGCCGCGCGGGCGACCGCGGCGCGTTACGCAGCCGCGGTCGAGGAG
>DASPNK010000720.1:0-4198 GCA_035626575.1 Planctomycetota bacterium
AGCGGAGGGACGGCCCTGCTTCGTCGGTTTCCCGCCGTTCCGTGTGGTCGCAGCGACATCATTCACCCGTCGGAGGCTCCGTCGCTACGCTTTCCGACGATGCGCTACCGGCACTGGACGGAGCCCGTCGTCGTCCGCCCATGGGGCGCGGCGGAGCGGACGGTCCGCGACGCCTTCCGCGTGGTCGTCGCCGCGCTGACCGCCGCGGACCTCGTGGCCGTCGGGTTCCTGTTCGCGTCTCGCGACGCAGCGACGCGGCGCACGTTCGCAACGGCCGCAGCCGTCGTCGCCGGCGCCGTCCTCGCCGTCGGCTGGGCGTCCATCTGGCTCGATCGGCGCCGGCGGCCGGTCCCGTGGTGGCGCGTGCCGCCCCCGCGCGTCGACATGCATCACGACCCGATGTTGATCCTCGTCGGCCTCCTCCCCGCGACCGCCGGATGTCTGGGCGCCGGGGCGTGGTTCTTCATCACGTGCGCGACCGCGACGGGCGTCGTGCGCGGGCTCTTCCCCGACGTACGCCCCGCGTTCGAGGGTTGGAGCGATCGTTTCGGCTGGCCGGAGGACTCCGAAAGGGCGTCGCCGGACGTCTGGACCGGCGAAGGCGTGTTCGTCGTGTCCGTCGCGGCGCTCGGAGGGCTGCTTTTTCTGCGGCTCGTCCTCGGCCGCCTGTCCGAGGAGTTCGATCGACGCCGCCGCCTCGCCCCTCCCGCTTGCTTGACACCGCACGGCCCCCCGGCGCACACTCGCGCGCTTCGAGGAGACGACGCGTGAGGAGACCGACCGGAAAACCGGCAGACCGTCGAAGGCCGTTCGCGACGCCTTCCCGCAATGCCTACGGGGCGTCTCATCCGGTGAGAGAAACGTGACGGCGCTCGCTACCCCGCGCGACGAAGCGCGCCTTTCCGAAACCGGATGCCGGGCGAAGAGCCTGACGTGGGATGTCGCGCGCGTCGTGGTCGTCGCGCTCACCTTGTTGGATCTCATCGTCCTCGGCGTCGGCTTCGGAGACGTCGTCGGCGTCGAGCGCGCGGCGCCCACGTTGATCCTGTCGCGCGCCCTCGTGGTATGCGCGGCAACGCTGCTGCTGGGACTCTCCTCCATCTACGTCGATCGGCGGGTCGCCCCCGTGCGTCCATGGACGCCGCGACGGCGGACGCGGTCGAAGGAGTCGTCGACGTCGAACGCCACGCGAGGAGTCCTCGCATTCGCCGTCTTTCTGTGGTGGGCGCTGACGACGTGCGTGCTGACGGTCGTCGTCGTCGCGAACCTGGGCGACGTCGTCGTGGTCGACTTCGACGTTCGCCCGGCATCGGACGCCGACCGGCGCCCCCTTCTCGTTTTCGTCGTCGCGGCGACCGCGACCGCGGCGCTTCTCACGCTCGCGTTCCTGAGCCTCGAGGATCTCCGACGACGGCGCCGGACGCACCCGGTGGTGCGGACGGCCGCGGCGCCGTCTCCGAAAACCGACGACGCGCAGTTGCGCGCGTCGCGCCGCTCATGACGTCGCCCGTCGACCTCGCGGTCCGCGCCGCGACCACTCCGCGCCGCACCCTCTCGGAGGATGCGCGCGCCCGGAAGGCGAAGAGCGTCGCGTGGGATGCGATGCGCGTCGTCCTCGCGACGACGACGGCGGCCGCGGCGTTCGTGATCCTCGGCCCGCGACTCTCCGAGCGACTCGCCGTCGGCGTCGTCGCGGCGTGCGGCGCGCTCGTCGTCGCGGGATGGGCGTCGATCGCGGTCGATCGCTTCGTGAAGCCGGTGCGACTCCTGGCGTCGCGGCCGCCGCGGCCGCCGATTCTGCATCCGATCGCAGGCGCCGCCGTCGTCGGCGCCGCGGCGCTCGCGTGGGGCGTCGCCGCGTTCTACGCGACGATGCTGGTTCTGGCCGCGGCGTGGCCGGAACTCGTCGACGGCGACTTCGGCGACGTCGATCGGACGGACCGATGGAACTTGGCCACGACCGGCGGCGTCGTGCTCGAAGCGACGGCCGCTCTCGTTCTCGCGACGCTCCTCCTGCGAGACCGCGCACGACGACGCGCGGCGGCGGCCTGGCGCGTCGCCGCGCGCGACGTCTGACGGCGCCGGTCCCAAAAAGACGACGCCCGACGGCGACTCGCGTCGTCGGGCGTCACCGGTCCGGGTCGAACGTCGCGCGATCAGCGCGCCGAACGACGCCGAGCCGTCGGTTTCATAGAGCGGGCGGCGCGGTTCGATCGCGCGATCAGCGACCTTCGCCGCGCCCGCCGCCGCCGGCCGGCGGAGTGCCGCCGCGACGCGGATCGTCGGTCCCGCCCGCGCCCCCGCCGGAGCCGCCCGTGCCCGTCCCCGAACGCCCCGGCGTGCCGGGCTCTCCGGATGCGCCGGGCTCCCTGCCGGTCCCGGTCCCCGTGCGCTCGCCGGGGCGCGTCGCGGCGCCGCGCTCGCCGATCGGCGCTTCGCCGCGGTCGTGCGCGCCGGGAGTCTGGTTGTTGCGCGTCGGGGCGCCCGTCTTCAGAAACGCGAGACACGCCTGTTCGCAACGACGGCAGGCTTCGGCGCAGGCGCGCATGTGAGCGTCGTCGGGAATCCGCTCGCAGGCCGTCGCGCAGGCGGCGCACGACTCGGCGCAGGCCCGCACGATGAACTGCGCGAGCGTGCCGCCGCGCGCGGCCGCCATCGCCGCCGCCGAGCAGATGTCGGCGCAGTCGAGGCAGGTGCGCATCGTCTCGAGGTGCATGGTCTCGCCGGCGGCGACCTGATTCGCGCAATGCGCCGCGCACGAGGCGCACGCCACGGCGCATTCCGCGGCGGCCTTCGCGGCCGCGTCGCTCGCCTGGTCGGTCGCCGGCGCGCGAGGGTCGGGATGGCCCGGCGTCCGGCCGCGCTCGTCCTGCGGCCACGTTTCGAGCATGAGTCCGCCGGCGGCGACGAGACCGAGAGCGGTGAGGACGACGATGAAGGAATTCATGAGCGGTCTCCCGGGCGCGTCGAGTTCGAAGGCCGGCGCGGGGCGCGCACGCCGGAACCTCGCGTCGTCCCTGACCGGCCCATAGACGGCGGCGCACGCCCGCTCCCGACGGCGACCGCGCGGCGGCGCCTTCGCGGGGCGCGGCGCCTCGAAACCCGTCGACCGTCGTGAAATCCGACGGCGCCTCCCGTCCGCCGAAAACCGAGACGCCCCGCCCCGACGGGGAAAACGACGCCGTCCGGCGACGGCACACCCCTTGCGATTCCCGGCGACGTCATGCCGACCGCCCGCGAGATCGACGCCCGTTTCGACTGGAGCGCCTTGATGCGTCGCCCCGTCCTCAAGCCTCTGGTCATGAGCGCCGTCTGCGGCGCCCTGTTGCTGGCCGCGCTCGCGGCGGCCTCGGCGTTTTCGCCGAAGGGCGCGGAGAGCGACGGCGCCCGCCGCGCCGTCGACTCCGACGGCGCGGTCGACGCCGGATCGACCTCCCCCGGCCTGCTCGACGCCGCGCCGGACGCGAAGGCCAAAGCCGACCGGACCTCCGCCGAGGCGTCCAAGCCGCGTCGGAACGCGGTCGCCGCCGCCGCGGCGGGCGGCGACGGCCCCTCCGCCGCGCGCGTCTACGTCGTGCTGGGCGGCGTCTGCGCCGTCGCGGTCGGACTCGCGTGGCTCCTGCGCGACAAGCTCCGCAACGGCCGCACGGCGCCGGCGAAGGAGAAGCTCCTCGTGGTGCGCGACCAGCTCGCGCTCGACGCGAAGAGGCGCGTGGTCGTGCTGAGCGTCGAAGAACGGACGCTCGTCGTCGGCGTCGTGGGCGACACGCTCACCCTCCTCACCGAATACGGCGCGGCCGAAGAGGTCGCGCCCGCCGCCGAGTCGTCGTTCGCCGCCGTCGCGTCGACGATGGTCGCGCCGCCCGAGCCCGCCGCGCCGCCGAGCCCCGAGCCGGCGGTCGACGTCGCGGCCGCGGACGTGTTCGACGCCCCGCGCATCTCCGCCGCCGCGCGCCGCCGCGAGGCCGAGGAACGCGCCGCGACCCGCTTCGAGGCCGCCGCTCCGGCGCCGCACCGCACGTTCCCGTTCGCCAAGGTGGAGCCCGCGCGCGGAGCGACCGCCGCGACGTCGGCGCCGACCGGCGGCGCCGCGATGCGCGATCCGCGCCGCGTGCCGGAGCGCTTCCGCCACCTCCTCGGCGCCGCCGCGGAAGGCGGCGCGTGATGCGCGTCTTCTCCGTGCTCCGTCGCGCCGCGC
>DASPNK010000721.1:0-6081 GCA_035626575.1 Planctomycetota bacterium
CGTCGCTGGCGTTCGACGTCCCGGCGGAGCGGAGGCCTGAGACCGCGACGTTGACCGTCGCGTTGCGTCCGAGCCTCGCGCTCACCCTCGTGGACGCGCTGCCGTACCTCGTGCAGTACCCCTACGGATGCACGGAGCAGACCGTGTCGCGGTTCGCGCCGGCGGCGGTGGTCGCGCGCACGCTCCGCGAGGCGGGCGGGCTGACGCTGAAGGAAGTCCTCGCGAAGCGCGCCGCGCTTCCGAAGGCGCACGAACAGGGCGCCGGGCGCGAAGCGGCCGGCGACTTCGACCTCGACGACGTGATCCGGGCCGGCCTGGCGCGCCTCCGCTCGCTGCAGCACGCCGACGGCGGATTCGGCTGGTGGCGCGACGACGATTCGTCGCCTTACATGACCGCCTACGCCCTGCAGGGGCTCCTGATCGCGAGAGACGCCGACGTCGCCGTCGACGACGGCCTGATCTCCGGAGCGACGCGGTTCCTCAAGGACGCGCTCCCGCGGGAGCGGGACCTCGAGACGGCCGCGTTCGTCGCGTGCGTCGCGGCGAAGGCCGGCGCCGCCGATCGGGACGTGTTGCGGAAGATCTACGACGACCGCGACAAGCTGGGTCTCTACGGCCGGGCGTTGCTCGCGAGCGGACTGAAAGCGGCGGGCATGGACGTCGAGGCCGGCAAGGTCGTCGCCGCCTTCGCGGACTTCGCGGAGGAGGACGCCTCGAACGGGACCGCGCATTGGGGGACGAACGACGGTCGCTGGTGGCGGTGGTGGAACTCCCGCATCGAAACGAACGCCGCGATTCTTCACGCCTACCTCGACGTCGCGCCCGAGGACCGGCGCGTGCCGTCGCTGGTCAAATGGATCGCGCTCAACCGGCGCGGGAACCGCTGGACGAACACGCGCGACACCGCCCACTGCGTCTTCGCGCTGGTCCGCTACGCGCGGTCGTCCGGCGAGCTCGACCCGGACTACGAACTGAACGTTTCGGTGAACGGCGAACCTCGCCCGCCGGTCCGCGTCACGCGGGCGAACCTGTTCGACGTCCCCGATCTGTCGCTGGCGGGCGCCGCCGTACCCGGCGGGACGACGACGGTGACGCTCCGCCTCCGCGGACGCGGGCGCTGTTACGCGGCGGGCGAAGCGTCGTTCTTCACCCGGGAGCCGGACATCGCCGCGTCGGGTCGCGAACTGCTCGTCGAGCGCGCCTACCTGCGCGTCACGCCGACCCGTCGCGCCGAGACCCGCGACGGGGTGGAGACGGTCGTGGCCGACGACGCCTTCGAGCCGCTGTCGCCCGGCGCCGCACTGAACGCGGGCGACGTCGTGGAGGTCCGTCTGATCGTCGAGGCGAAGAACGACTACGAACACCTGCTGTTCGAGGACATGAAGCCCGCCGGGTTCGAGCCGCTGGAGGTCCGGTCGGGAGGTCGCTACGCGAACGGAATCTGTTCCAACGTCGAGTTCCGGGACCGCAAGACCGCCCTCTTCGCGACGTGGCTGGAGCAGGGCCGGCACGTGATCGCCTACCGTCTCCGGGCGGAGCTGCCGGGGACGCTCCGCGCGGCGCCCGCGCGCGGCGAGGCGATGTACGCGCCCGACGTGGGCGGGACGTCCTCCTCCTTCCGCTTTACGGTTCAGGACGCCCGGGAACGCTGACCCGGCGCCGGCGAGGTCGCGGCGCGGAGGGTGGTAACCTCCGCGCCATGGCCGACGCGATCATCCGAAACCACCTGCTGGTCGTCCCCGATGCGGCGGCGCGAGGACTGGTCGTCCCCTGCGTGGGCCGGCTCACCGACCACCTTCGCACCTGCGGCAAGCACTTCGTCTCGCTGGAGAACGCCGAGGTGCTGCCCTTCGCCGGCGGCGCGAAGCAGGACGGCGGGCGCGCTCTCGTCGCGTTGAACCGGATCGTCTGGGCGCACGAGTACGCGGCGTTGACCGGCGACGAGCATCAACGTCGGCATTACGTCGCCGAAGACGAAGCCGCGGTGCGACTCCATTTCGCCGAGCCGTACGGGTTGACGACGGAGGGCTACATGGTGCGCACCTGGCTCGCCCTTCCCAGCCGCTTCGGCGTCGTCCGCGAGCCGCGTCCCGCGGCGGCGTCGGCCCGCGCGGAGCGCCACGCCGAGGAGATGTCGAAGCTCTCCTACGTGGTGGTGAACCGCGACGCGCTCTCCGCCGTCTCCTTCCTCGATTGAACGACGCCCGCCGTCCGGAGCGCCCCATGGCCGACGTCGCCGCCCTCGAACGCGAGATGCAAGCCTTCCGCGACGGCCTCGACCTGCTCGAGCGGTCCATCGCGACGGCGGTGGTGGGGCAGAAGGCGGTCGTCGAGCAGACGCTGTGCGCGCTGGTCGCCGGCGGGCACGTGCTTTTCGAAGGCGCGCCCGGACTCGGCAAGACGCTCCTCGTGCGCACGCTGGCCGAAGCGGTCGACCTGTCGTTTTCCCGGGTGCAGTTCACGCCCGACCTGATGCCCGCGGACGTCACCGGCACGAACGTGGTCGTCGAGGAGCCGGGGGGGGGCCGCCGTTTCCGGTTCCAGAAGGGGCCGATCTTCGCCAACCTCGTCCTGGCGGACGAGATCAATCGCACCACCCCGAAGACCCAGTCGGCGTTGCTCGAGGCCATGCAGGAAGGCGCCGTCACGGTGGCCGGCGAATCCCACCGGCTCCCCGACCCGTTCATGGTCCTGGCCACGCAGAACCCGATCGAGATGGAAGGGACCTATCCCCTGCCCGAGGCGCAGCTGGATCGGTTCCTGTTGAAAGTCCTCGTCCCGTTTCCCTCGGCGGACGAACTGGCGGAAGTGCTGGATCGCACGACCGGGCCGGCGGTTCCGTCGCCGGCGCGAGTCCTCGGGGCGGGACAGATCGCGGCGTTCCGCGCCCTGGCGAAGGACGTCGTGACGGCGCCGCAGGTGCGCGACGCCGCCGTGAAACTGGTGCTGGCGACCCACCCCGACCGCCCCGGCGCCCCCGAGATCGTGCGGCGCTACGTGCGCTACGGCTCGTCGCCCCGCGGGGCCCAGGCGCTGGTCGCCTGCGGCAAGGTCCGCGCCTTGCGTCGCGGTCGTCCGCACCTCGCGGTCGAGGACGTGCTGGCGGTCGCGCCGGCCTGCCTGCGCCACCGGATCATCCTCAACTTCGAGGGCGAAGCCGAGGGCGTCACGACCGACCGGGTGCTGGAAGCGGCGTTCGCGGCGGCCCGCTGACGCTCCTCCGGGCGGCTTCGCAACGAAGGCGCCCAGCCCGTACAATCGGCCGCGACTAGCACCCGCCGGACGCAGCGTGGAGCGCGCGCGTCCTTCCTCGCTCCTCGAATCGAGTCCGACGCATGCTGCGAATCCTCCTCGCGGGTCTCTGGTGCCTGCTCTCGGCGGCCGCCGTCCCCGCGCAAGACAAGAAGTACTACTGCAACGAGTGCAAGGGGAACGGGTTCCTGCCCTGTAAAGGGAAGGACTGCAACGAAAAGACCAACTGCGGCACCAAGACGCCTCACAAGTGCGACGCCCAGTACGGCGCGCGGTGCTGCCGCGGCACGAAGAAGCTGCTCTGCCCGAAGTGCAAGGATCCCGTGGTCGACGCCGAGCTGACGGCGGAGCTGTCGTCGCGGGCGGACTGGGTCGAATCCCAACGCAAGCTCGACGACGACGTCAACGCCCGCTTCTCGCATATCGAGACCGAGCACTGGAGCTTCCACTGGTCGGTGCCGGAGTGGAAGGTCGGCGAGGTGGTGCTGTCGCGGACGCGCGCGGGGCACCTCTTCGCCGAGCGGCTCGAGAAAGCCTACGAGATGATGGCCGACGTGTTCGGCACGAGCACCCCGCGGCTCACCGGCTACATCGTCAACACCGCCGACGAGATGATGCGCTGCACCCTGATCAAGCAGGGCATCGGTCACGCCAACATGCCGTTCAAGATTTACTCGCCGGCCGGCAGCTTCACCTGCCGCCCCATGGCGGGCGGCAACGGCAACGACTTCGACCTCAAAGACGACAAGTTCTTCCACCCGCACGTCGTGCACACGGGGGTCCACATCATCACGCAGGCGACCTACGGCTGCCCGCGTCCGATGGAGTTCGCGCCGTGGATCGACGAGGCGCTCTCGCACTGGGCCGAGATGCAGATCGTCAAGCAGCAGACCACTTTCTGCATGCGCGAAGTGAACAACAACAAAGACCGTTGGCGCATGGCGGACTGGAAGAAGGAGATCCTCGGCGAGGTGACCTCGAAGAAGGAGGAGCCGTTCGCCAAGCTGATCACCTTCCAGGACGACAAGCTGCAGCCGCGCGACAAGGCGCACTGCTGGTCCTGGGTCGACTTCATGCTGCACGGCAAGAACCGCGAGAAGTTCCCGCTCTTCTTCAAGACGTTGAAGGAGACCAACGACACCAAGAAGGCGCTCGACGCGGCCTACGGGTGGTCCACCGCCGCGTTCCACGAGAAGTGGCGCGAACACGTCATCAAGACCTACGCCCCCTGACCGGAGCCCCTTCATGAAGCGTTGCGCCCTGATGTGGCTGGCGGTCGTCGCAGGAGCGACGACGGCGCCCGGCCAGGTGAAGATCGAAGACGTCCTCAAGGCCGCCGGCCCGCCCGACGCCGCCGCACTGGAGAAGATCAAGGAGTACAAGAAACTCCTCTCGGATCCCGACATGCGCGTCCGCGCCGATCAGCAGGAGCGCCTCTCGCTGGCGGACCATCCCGAGTCGGCGCAGCTGCTCGTCCTGAACGGCCTGAAGGACCTCTTCATGATCCGGGACCGCGCCATCTGGGCGCTGTCGCGGCATAAGTCGGAGGGGTCGATCGCGGTGATGCGGCACTACCTCAAGGCCGGATCCGAAGCGATGAAAACCGGGTGCGCGCTCGCGTTGTCGCGCATGGAAACCAAGCCGGCCGGCGCCGCCGCCGAGGTCGCCGCGCTTCTCGGCGGCGGCGGCGGCGACGATCAGAAAATCGCGTTCTGTCACGCCCTCGGCTTCTTCGGCGACAAGGTCGGAACGCCCGCCCTCCTGCCGCTGCTCGGCGGCAAGGACGATCTCTCGGTCGCCGCCGCCGACGCGCTCGCCCTCATCAAAGATCCCGAGTCCGTCCCGGGTCTCGTCAAGCTCCTGAAGGCGCGCGACTGGCGCTCGCAGGTCGCCGCGATCCAGGCCCTCGGCGAGCTGCGTGTGAAGGAGGCGATCGGCCCCCTGATCGAGTACCTCGCCGCCGCCGAAGGAAGGCCGCGCGAAGACGCGAAGAACGCGCTGCAGAAAATCACGCAGAAGCAGTACGGCATGCGTCACGAGGACTGGGAGCACTGGTGGAAGGGCGCCGAGGCGGCCTTCGTCGTGCCTCCGGAAAAGAAGGAGAAGGACGTCGAGGCGGAGGAGAAGGAGTCCCGCGACGGCTACGGCCGCTCGTCGAAGGTCACCGAGTACCACCGCATCAAGACCTACTCGAAGCGCATGGTGTTCGTGCTCGACATCTCGGCGTCGATGGACGAGCTCATCCGCGTGCGACGCGGAGTGCAGGGCACCAACGCCCGCTTCAACGCCAGCAAGAAGATCGAGCTCGCGCGCCACGAGCTGTCGACGGTGCTCAAGACCCTCGACAAGGACACGTGGTTCAACGTGATGTGCTTCGAGACGGACATCCGTCCGTGGAAGAAGGACCCGGTCCAGGCCTCCCCGTCGTCGGTGGCCGAAGCGATCCAGTGGTTCGAAGGCCAGCGCCCCCGCCTCGGAAGCGGCGGGTACAAGGCGTCGAGCGGCATGGATTCGAACGGCATGCTCATGGGCCGCACGAACACCTACGGCGCCCTGAAGTGGGTGTTCGGCCGCCCGGTGAAGCCCGGGGCGGGCGTCACGGGCAATCCGAAGCCGTCGGGGAACTGCGACACGGTGTTCTTCCTCACCGACGGCGAGCCGACCGAGGGCGAAACCACCAACATCCCGGAGATCCTCGCCGACGTCGCGCAGTGGAATAAGTCCGCCCGCCTGACGGTGCACACGATCGGCATGAGCGAGACCTCCGGACTCCGGACGCTGCTGCAGGACCTCGCGCGCCTGACCGGCGGCAAGTGCGTCTTCGTCGGC
>DASPNK010000722.1:0-3724 GCA_035626575.1 Planctomycetota bacterium
CCGCGCTCGCCTCTGCTTATAGAAACGGCCTCCGCGGAGCGGAGTTGAGCGCGCGGCGTAATCTTAGGGCCGTGGCGAAGCTACGGCAACCGAAGAACCCAAAGTCGGCGCGGCGGACGTCCCGGCCGTTCGCGACGGAGCAACCGCGTGGGCGGGGGTGGGACGGGCTTCGGCGACGCTGGCCGGCGGAGGCTTGGGGGGTCGATGGGCGATGATCGCGACTCCCGTCGCGGGGCTTCCGACTTCCGAGGAATTGCACGCCCGGGCCCCGAGTCTTCGGACGACCACTCGACGGGTCGCATCTCGGCCAGCACAATACCGGCGCGGTTAGACGGTTGCGGGTCGTCGCGGCGGCCCGAAGGGAAACGCCACATCACCGGCGGCTCACCGGTGGGGAGACCGGACGGATCATGACTTTTCTGTTCAGGCGGCGCGACGGCGCGGCAGCCGTGCGCGTCTTCGCGTGGTCGTTGGCGCTCTCAGCGACTGCGGCGACCGTCCGCGCGCAGGAAACCCGGCCGGAGACCCAGCCTGAAGGCGGGTTCGAGTTTCGGATGGACCCTGCCGGGATGCCGATCGAAACGCTGATCCAGCAGGCGCAGAACCAAACCGGAAAGACCTTCATCTACAGCGATCAATCGCAGATCGCCGGGAAGAAGGTGCGCCTCGTCGGGACGTTCAGCGGGCCCCGCCGGGAGGCGTTCTCCTTCTACCAGGCGATTCTTCTGAGCCAGAACTTCGCGCTGGTGCCGCTCGGCGACGAAGAGACCGGCCTCTACCTGATCGAGAACATCGACCAGTCGCGCGCGCTGAAGCAGCGCGCCATCTACGTGCCGCACGCCGAGCTGGCGCGGTACCGCAACGAGGTCGGCACGGTGATCATGACCTCGATCCCGCTCCGGTACGTGAAGGTGGGCAACATCCGCGGCGCGTACCAGCAGATCCTCCAGAACCGCAACGCCGAGTTCACCCAGGAGGTCGAGTCGGCGAACTCGCTCATCGTCGTGGCGTTCGCGCCGACGGTGTACGCGCTCAAGCAGATCATCGAAGTGATGGACGTGCCGCAGGTCGGCGCGACGATGAAGTTCGAGATGTTGCCGCTGAAGTTCGCGGTGGCCGAAGAGCTGCAGCCGATCATCACCGACCTCATCAAGGGGGAGGCCGGTCAGGCGGGCGGCGCGCCGCGCCCCCGCATCGTGAACCCCGCCGAAGGCGGAGGCGGCACTGAAAAGCCCGAACCGAAGATCATCGCGGACCCGCGCACCAACGCGTTGATCGTGTACGCGGTCGAAAGCGACATGAACCAGATCAAGCGTC
The DNA here is from genome assembly GCA_035626575.1 of Planctomycetota bacterium. Classification (GTDB taxonomy): domain Bacteria; phylum Planctomycetota; family CAIWVZ01; genus DASPNK01. Next base: position 1,318 of record DASPNK010000722.1, read on the forward strand.
TGGTCGCCGCGCTCGACACCGAGGTGAAGGAGCCGCTCGGGAACATCCGCATCTACTTCCTGAAGAACACCAACGCCGACGACATGGAGGAGACGCTCCGCGACGTCCTCGGCCAGGGAAGCGGCGCGCGAGGCGCGCGCGCGACCGGCGTCCGTTCGAACGCGGGCGGGCCGACGTCGACCGACGCGCGCGGTCAGGAAGTGTCGATCGTCGCCGACCCGAACAACAACGCGTTGATCATCACGTCGACGCCCACGCGTTACCGCGAGATCGAGGACATCATCCGTCGGCTCGACCAGCGTCGCCCGCAGGTGCTCGTCCAGGCGGCGATCGCCGAGCTGTCCGACTCGGACATCCGCAACATCGGCGTCGAGATCACGGCGATCGCGGGCGGCGACGGGTACAACCCGGCGTTCGCGACCGGATTCGGCCTCTCGACGGTGCAGGTCACCAGTTCCACGCCGAGCATCAACAGCCTGCGCCGCGTGCCGCTGAGCGCGGGCGGCGCCGTCAACGTGAACGGCGGCGTCTTCGGGGTCTTCGACGACGACCTGAACGTCCCTTTCCTCGTCCAGCTCATCCGGACGAAGAACAAGTCCAACCTCGTCTCGGTCCCGAGCGTCCTGACCAACGACAACGAAGAGTCGCGCATCGAGGTCGCGCGCCAGGTCGGCACCTCCCAGTTCGGCACGACCACCGCCGGCACCGACCGCGAGGGCTTCGGCGGCTACGAAGACGCGAAGATCGAGCTGATCATCTCGCCCCACATCTCGAACGACAATTACCTTCGCCTCGAGGTCGAGCTGTCGGTGGAGGCGTTCGTGGGGCAACGCGTGTCGCCGGAAATCCCGCCTGACAAGTCGCGCCGCCACCTGCGCGGCTCCGTCACGTTGCAGAGCGGGCGGACCGTCGTGATCGGCGGCCTCGTCCAGGACAACGACACGGAGACCGAGCAGGCCGTGCCGTTCCTGAGCGACATCCCGCTGCTGGGCGAGCTGTTCAAGCGCACCGAGAAGATCAAGGAGAAGACGACGCTCTACGTCTTCATCACGCCGACGATCTTCAACACCTTCGAGGCGCTCGAAGAGATCTCGTACGACCGCAAGCTGGAGATCTCCAAACTGGAGGGCCAGGTGCGGCTCGTCGATCCGAACTTCCGGCCGATCCTGATCGACGACGCGTCGGTGCCGATCGGCGACATCGAGGGCTCCGGCTCGCTCGACATGCCGCGCTACGCGCCGATGGCGCCCGCCGGCGCCGAGCCGCCTGTCGACGGGCATCCCGTGCGGCCGCGGGCGACGCCCGCCGACGCCCGCACCGACTCAGGCCCGGGCCGCGCGACGACGGGAGGGATCTGACCGATGCGCGCCACTACGCTGCTCGTCGCGTGCGTCGCCGCCGCGTCCCTCTCCGCGCAGGAGACGCGGCCGACCGACCGGATCACGTTCAGCTTCGGTCCGGAAGGCATGCCTCTGGAGACGCTCATCCAGATCGCCGAGAAGGAGACGCGCAAGGCCTTCGTCTACACCGACCAGCAAGCGCTCAAGGGCAAGATCGTGAAGATGGTCGGCCCCGTCCACGTGCGTCCCGAGATGGCGTTCTCCTTCTTCCAGTCGGTGCTGCTGAGCCAGAACTTCGCGCTGGTGCCGCTCGGCGACGAATCGAAGGGCCTTTACCTGATCGACAACATCGAGCAGGGCAAGTTCCTGAAGCAGCGCGCGACCTTCGTCCGAGCGGAGGACCTCGAGGCGAACCGCAACGACGTCGGCAAGGTCATCATGACCACCCTTCCGCTGCGCTACGCGAGCGCTGCGCAGATCAAGGCCGCGGTGCAGCAGATCCTCGCCAATCGCAGCGCCGAGTTCATCCAGGAAATCAACACCGCCAACTCGCTGCTCGTGGTCGCGTTCGCGCCGACCGTTTACGCGGTCAAGCGCATCGTCGACGCGATGGACGTCCCCCAGCCGTCCGCGGAGCTGATCTTCGAGATCGTCGAGCTGAAGCACGCGGTCGCCGAGGAGCTTCAGCCGATCATCGCCGATCTCCTCAAGGAGGAGGCCCAGGGCGGGCAGCGGCGCACGGTGGTGAACCCCGAGACGGGCGCCGTGGGCTTCGAGAAGCCCGAGGCGAAGATGATCGCCGATCCGCGTACCAACGCGCTCGTCCTCTACGCCGTGCAGACGGACGTCGACGAGATCAAGCGCCTGGTCGCCGCCCTCGACGTGGAGGTGACGGACGTCGACAACGACATCCGCATCTACATGCTCAAGAACACCAACGCCGCCGACCTCGAGGAGGTGTTGCGCGACGTCCTCGAGCAGGGCAACAACCGCCGCGGCAGCCGGCCGTCCGGCGTGCGCAGTTCGACGGGGCAACAGCCGACGAGCGCCGAGCCGCGCGGTCAGAA
>DASPNK010000723.1:0-4373 GCA_035626575.1 Planctomycetota bacterium
GCCGTCGCGGAGGTAGCTCCACGCGCCGTCGGCGTCGTCTGGGTCGGAGGCCAGCGTCAACGCGAGCTGCGCCGCCGCTTCGACGGCGTCGGGGCGCGCACGGCCGTCGCCGAGGAGCGAACGCAGCGCGCCGTACCCGGCAGGCCGCCCGGAGAGCCCGAGCGCGAACGCCGCGGCGACGCGCAGGCCGGCCGGAGTTTCCGGGACGCCGGCGAGGCGACGGCCCGCGTCGTCGTCGAAGAGGAGCGACTCGAGGAGCCCGAGGGCCGCCGCGTCGCCCGACAGGCCGAGCCGGAGGGCTGCGGCCGGCGCCTTGGAGGGGTCGGCGAGGTCGGCGAGGGAGGCGGCGACGTCGACCTTCGGAGTCGACGCGAACGGAACGAGCGTCGCGTCGAGGCGCGAGGGCCGGAACGGCGACGCGGCGTGCGTCGGGACGACGCGGCGCGGGGCCGGCGCGCCCAGATGCTCGCGGTGCCGCGACCACCAGGTGGCCCACGGGACGGGGGCCGAGGCGTCGGCGGGCGCCGCGGCGCTCGCGACCGCAGCCGCGCCGCCCTGGGCGGTGAGACCGCCCGAGAGCGCGGCGGCGCCCAGCGCGCTGAAGAGAAGCCGACGGATTCCGGTGTTTTCGATCAAACGGGGACCTGTGATGTCTTCGACCGGCGCGTCCCCTCGCCGTAAGGGGGACCAGGTTCGGACGGGCCGGACCCCTCCCGTAAGCAACCCATGCGCCGGGACGGCCCCGGCGGGCGGGGATGTTCCGAACTCACGCCCTCCCGGTCGTTTCCGGGAAGCCGCCGTCGCGCGGGGCTTCGCGGAGTCGTCGTCCCGGCCGTCCTCGGCGCGGGAACGCCCGCTTTCTACGGACCTCCCGACAGAGTCGATGGAGGATTTGCCGATAAGGCGGCTTTGACGGTTCACAAAAAGCGGCGCAGGGACTAAACTCTCCACGCCGTTGGAAATGGAACTCGCTGCGGCGCTTCGGCGCCGTCGGCCCGCCCGTGTAACCCCGCGCGGCGGCAGTCGCTCGCCTCGAACGTCCCCCACGGGCGACGCGGCGCCTCGAGCCTCGCATTCCCGCAACGAACCGAGAGTCGTCCGACCGCGCCGATCCCAGGCGCGGAGCCGGCGGCGCGTCGCCTACCGCCGGCGACGAGGCCGACGGCGGGAGCCCCGTCATGTCCGTTCGTCGTTCCCTGCGCGCGCCTGCGCGCGTGCTCGTCGTTTTTCTGGCGGGCGCCGCCGTCGTCGCGGCCCAGTCGTTCCAACCGCTACAGCTCCGCGTTCTGAACGGAACGAATCAGCAACGCACCGCCGAACCCGTGACGTGCGGCTTTCCGGTGGCGGAGAGCGAAAACCTTTACGACGTTTCGCTCTTCCGCGTCCTCGACCCTTCCGGGAATCCGATCCCTTCGCAGTTCCGAGTCCTGACGCGCTGGAGCGGCGAGCGCACCGACGCCTCGAAAAAGCTGAGATGGGTGCAGGCCGCGTTTCTCGCCGACGTCGGTCCCAACGCCTCCGCCGACTACAGCGTGGCGTGGGGCGTCGCCGCGCCCGCGGGCGGATTGGTGATCATCCCGTCGACGAACTCCATCGAAATCCGTAACGGCGTCGGCGGGATCTTCGTGATCAAGTCGACCTCCTTCTTCACGCCGTTCAAGGTCGTCGAGTTCAACGGTCAGTTGCTTCTCAATTCGTCGCTGGGCAACGGCGGCGTCGAAATGACGTCGTCCGCCGGACTTCCGGTCACGCCGCTTCCGACGTCGACGATCGTCGAGCAGTCGGGAAGCGTCATGTGCGTCATCCGCCAGAAGGGCAACCTCGGCGCGCTCCGCTACACGTGCCGGTGGACGTTCTTCGCCGGCCGGTCCGACGTCACGATGGAATTCCGCCTGGAGAACCCGCAGGCCTACGGCCTCCTTTCGACCGCGATCCCGGACGGCCAGGTGTACTTCGACAAGATCTGGTTGAAGCAGCCGTTCGGCGGCTCGGGCGAGGTCGTCACCTCGACCGTCGCCGCGCGCACGCCGACGACCTCGTCCCCGTGGGAGCTGACGCAGGACTTCGCGTTCGGGCCGAATCCGACCGACGTCCTCGCCGGCTTTTCGTACGCCGAGAAGCTCGGCGCGTCGACGGTCGCCACGGGCGGCCGCTACGCGGGCGCCGTCGACTACAAGACCGACTGGGGCGGCGTCACCGTCGGCGTCGATCGCTTCTGGCAGAACTACCCGCAGGCGATGAAGTGCACGACGTCGGAGATCCGCCTCGGCCTGTGGCCGGAGTGGGGCTGCGGCCCGCAGTACACCGGGCAATACGGCGCGCTCGACGGCGTGATCGTCGACCTGCTCACGCTCAACAACTACCGCTTCGAAGGCGGTCGTTGGAAGACGTTCCGCACGGTGTGGGACTTCCGCACGACGGGGTCGCGCACGCCGAACCAGGTCGCCGATTTCGCCGAGCGCGTGAACGCTCCGCTCGCCGCCTCGCCGGACCCGGCGCGCATCCGGGTCAGCAAGGCGACCGGGCATCTGTTCGTCGAGGCCAAGACCTGGCCTTCGCTCGAGATGAACCGCCTCGAACAGTTCGCGGAGATGATGGGCGACGACGCGGCCGCCGACCCGGTGCCGAACTTCGGGCAGATCGGGTTCCGCGCGTTCCGCAACCGCGGGGGCACCTACGGCGGAATTCCGACCTACGGCTGGTTCACCTTCGGCGACCTGCCGTGGGGCGACGGCTACAGCTCCGGGCACTACGACTGGGCCGGAATGCTGTGGACGCAGTTCGCGCGGCGCCGCGAGTACAAGCTGTTCGACGTGGCGCGCGACGTCGGCGCGTACCGCCGCGACTACGGGCAGAACCACTCGACGAACACGGCCGAGACCTGGCGCGGCGCGCAGTTCTACGAGAAGGGCTGGTGGCACGGGAACAGCACGATCGGACAGGCGTCGCACAACTGGGCGCTCGGTCTCGGCCTGCAGTACGCGCTCACCGGCGACGAGGGGTCGCGGGAGGCCTTGGTCGAGAACATGAGCTTCCTCCTGCGCGATCCGCCGTCGGCGTGGAACGGCTACTGGGGCGACCGCATCCTCGGCTGGGCGGTGGACGGGCTCGTCGACGGCTGGGCCTTCGTCGGCACGACGAACTACCTGACGCAGGCGGGCCTCGGCGCCACGCAGTATCAGGTCCTCGAGCAGGCCGACGGCGGCCTGGGCTATCAGCTCAATCCCGGCACGACGCCGCCCTCGACCAAGCCGTGGATGGCGGCGATCGCCGCGCGCGGCATCGCGCGCTACGCGCTCAACTCCGGCGCGACGACGCACCACGCGCTGCTCGGGCGCATGCGGAACTTCCTCGTGAACCAGACGCTCGTCCCGTCGACGGGCCCCGTTGCGGCGCGCACGCTGCCCTACACCTACGACCAGTGGTTCCCGATCACGGGACCGATCAACCCCTCGGTGCACCTCGCGTGGTCGCACGTCGACGCCTTGACCCATATCTCCGCGGTCAACGGTTCGGCGACGGACTATGCGCTGTCGAAGGACCTCTTCGACGCGTTGGTCCGCTACTGGCAGCAGGGCACGACGACGGCGACGTTCAACTTCAACAGCACGGGCTCGTTCTCCGCCATTACGTTGCGGCCGCTCCAGTACCCGGGCGCCGAGACGAAGGCGCTCGGCAACGTGATGTTGTGGGGCATGCCCCACCTCGCGCTCCGCGCCCAGAACGAAGGTTATTGAGCGACGACGGCGCGGCGCGACGTCGCGTCGCGCCGCCCGCGGCCGGTTAGCTTCGGGCATGCCCGTCGTCGACCTGCCGCACGGCGCCGTCTTCTATCGGGAGAAGGGCGCCGGCGATCCGCTGGTGATGCTCATGGGGACCGGCGCCGATCACACGAGCTGGGCGCGCCAGACGCCCGCGCTCGCGCGCCGCTTCCGCGTCATCACGCCGGACAACCGGGGTTCGGGGCGCAGCCTCCCTCCCCCGCCGCCCGCGTGGCGCATGGCCGACTTCGCCGCGGAGACCCTCGCCTTCCTCGACGCGCTCGGCGTCGACGCGTTCCATCTGCTCGGGTACTCGTTCGGCGCCGCGCTGGCGATGGAGGTCGCGCTCGCGGCGGGCGACCGGGTCCGCTCGGCGTCCTTTCACGCCGGATGGGCCGGACCGAATCCCGTCACGTCGGCGGCGTTGCGGAGGTCCCTCGAACGCCTCGAGGAAAGCGGCGTCGAGGGCTTCCTCGACGCGGCGTGCCGCCGGAATTTCTCGCCCGCCTTCCGCGAAGAGCGGCCCGCCGAGTTCGAGGCGTTCCTCCGCAACGTGAAGGGCAGCGTCACGCGCCCGACCGCGGAGGGCGTCCGCGCCCAGGCGCTGGCGGG
>DASPNK010000724.1:0-4072 GCA_035626575.1 Planctomycetota bacterium
CGGGCCCTTCTTGCCCAGCTGCTTCGAGATCAGGTTGCCGAGCTCGCTGAACACCTGCGCGACCTGCTTGCGCGGCAGGCCCGTCGGCTCGCTGAGGGCGTTGAGGAACTGCGACTTCGTGAGCGGTTTGTTGCCCTTCGCGGCTGCCATGTGAGTTCTCCCCGAGAGTTGCTGTCGAAAAGTCCCGCTTTTCCCCGCGGAACGCGCGGGATTCTGGCCGGCGTACGGTCGCGTTGCAAGGAGCGGTCGCGATTTTCGCGCGATTTTTCCGGGGAAACCGAGGGCATCGGGGCGGCGCGGCGCCGGTTGCGCGCGCCGCTCAGCCGTCCCGTTCGCCTTCGGCGAAGGCCCGGAAGACGAAGTCCTCGAGCGCCGCCTGCACCTTTTCCTTCGCCGCCGACAGCCGGTGGTCCCCGCCGCCGACGAGCAGCAGATCGAGGTTTTTCCCCGGAAAATCCAGCCAGAAGCGGACGGTCGTCTCCGCCGGACAGACGTCGTCGTCCCGCCCCTGGACGATCAGCGTCGGCGTGCGGAGCCCCGTCTTCAGGCTCGCGAAGTCGTGGCGGGCGACGTCCTGAACGAAGCCGTAGCCGAGCTCCACGTCGATCCATCCGTTCCGGACGCGCCGGACGCCGCTCCGCGCCCAGGCGTCGGCTTCCGCGCGCGACGACGGCGTGAACAGCGCTCCGTTCGCGAGCGCGGGCGCGACCGCGACGCAGGCCTCGATGCGCTTCGGACGCCGCGCCGCGTGGAAGAGCGCGGCCGTGCCGCCGAGGCTCGAGCCGATCAGCGCGATCCTGCGGAGCGACGCGGCCGGCCCCTCGAGGAATGCGGCGAGATCGTCGAGATACCCCGAGAAGGTGAAGTCGCGCATCGACCCCGCCGACTCGCCGTGGGCGCGCGCGTCGAAGGCGAAGTACGACCAGCCCAGCTCCGCGGCGCGGGCTCTCAGAAGCGTCGCCTTCTCGCCCGATCGGACCGACGCGAAGCCGTGGCAAAACACGAACCCGCGCTCGGGAAAGCGCGCGCCGCGGTCGAAGTCGTACGCGAGCGCTCCGGCGGGGCCGTCGAAGGTCGGCACGCGATCGCCGGTCGAATCAGCCCGCCGCGGGCGCGGCGGCGGCGCTCAACGCGCCGGGGCGTCCGATCACGACGCGCCAGCGGGGACGGTCCTTCTTGAAGAAGTCCCGCGGTTTCGGCGTGGGCCACGCCGCGAATTCGATCGGTTCGTCCGGCTGCGACCACGCGTCGGCGTCGAAGACGTTGAAGGGCGCCGTGAGCACCTCGGTGCGCCCCGGATGTTCGCGCCAGGCGCGGAGCGCGGCGTCGCAGTCTTCGGCGGAGGCGAGCGCGGCGTCGACGACCGCGTCGCAGTTCAAGTACTCCTCGAGCGCGATCAGCGCGTCGAGGCGGCGCGCGACCTCGGGGTGCGGCGCGAACCGCTGCGCCGCGCGGCGCAACGCTTCTGGCGTCATGTTCGCTTCGTCTTCGACGGGGAACGCCTGCAGCAGAAGCTTGCGACGCAGCGCCGGGAAGTTCTCGGGAATCGGCGGCAGACCCCACGCCTCCGTCGCGTAAAGGGCGCCGAAGCGTTCGAAGAGCTCCGAAGGCCTGAGCCCGAAGAGGCGCGCCGCCTGCTGCGCCAGACCGGGGTTCTTCTCGTACCACTTGGCGCCGACCATGATGAGCCCGCCGCGGATCATGTCGGCTTCCGGGAAGCTCGTCGACGCGTAGACGATGCGGAACTCGCCCTCGAAGCGGAGGTCGAACTCCTCGCGACGGCGCCAGAACCCCGTCGCCGGAAGCACCGAGAACGGAAAGATGAAGATCGTCTCGGGCCGCGTTCGGAACGCGTAGTCCACCGACTCGCGGAAGCCCTCGAGCGTGTCGTTGGGCAGTCCGAGAATGAGCTGCTGCGCGTTGGAGGCCAGGCCGTGCTTCCGCAGCACGGCGATCTTCCTGTCGAGGAAGGGCCGGTCCCAGCTGCGATTGAGCGTCTCGTAGGCGGCGTCGTTCGTCGTCTGAATGCCGGTCTCGATGTAGACCTTCGCCTGCTTGAACAGCTCGCAGAGCTCGTCGTCGAGGAAGTCGAGGTTGGGATAGAAGGTGACCGAGAGGTCCGGCCGCCGCCGCTCGATGATGAACCTGAGGATCGCCTTCGCGGTGTTCTTCTTGTAGCCGAACATCGAATCGAAGAACCAGATGGTCTTCAGCTTCGGCAGGGCGAGCAGGCGCCCGAGGTCGGAGAACACGCGCGCGTCGGAGAACGCGCGTCGCGTCGTGCCGCCCCAGTAGCAGTAGTTGCAGCCCATGTAGCAGCCGCGGAAGGTCTCGATGGCGAGCGATTCGACGCCGTCGAAGTCGATCTCGTCCGAGTCGAGCATCGACGGGATCTCGTCGAGGTCGTCGAGGTAGTCGACGTTCTCGTTGGCCGTCGCGGCGCCCGTCGCGCGGTCGCGCCACGTCACGCCGCGCAGCTCCGACGGCGGAGGCCCGAGCCCGGCCCGGTGCAGAAGCAGACGGCGGAAGGTGCGCTCGCCTTCGTCGCGCACGACGACGTCGACGCCGTCGTGCTCCGCCATCAGCTCGACGGAATACGCGGCGTCCGAAACGTCGGGCCCGCCCCAGACGATGAGCGCGTCGGGCAGCGCCTCGCGGAGGCGCCGCGTCGCTTCGTACATCCGGAAGCGCGACCAGATGTACACCGACAACCCGATCACGTCGGGGCGGAAATCGAGCGCCTCCTTCACGAGCCGCGCGACGAACGCGTCCGGCGCCTCGGTCACGTGCGACTTCACGGTCCGGAAGACGGCGCGCTCGCGCAACGCCGGCTCGGCGAGCGCGTAACCCTTCAGGTTGATCAGCGCGAGCGAAGCCGGCGCGAAATCGGAGTGGGCGAGCAGGATCTTCATCGCGGACGCGTCCGTCTTGTCGACCGCTGCGGGGCGATCGCTTGCGCCTCGCGGCGGCGCCGGACGCTCAGGATACCGCCGCTCCCGGCGGCCGGGAAACACGGCCGGCGGCGCGGGGCTCGCGACGCCCGCGTCAGGCGCGCGGGCCGACGGCGGCCTCGAGCACGACGAGCGTCGGCGGTTTCGCCGGGTCCGACGCGTCGAGGCGCGCGCGGCCGCCGAAGGGCAACGACCACGCCCGGGCGCGATGGCCGAACGGAAACCCGGTCGCCGTCGGGACGCCGAGCGCCCCGCACCGATCCCGCAGCACCCATCGCAGGTCGGTCTCTTCGGTCCCGTCCGGCGCCGCCGCGCCGGCGAAGTCGCCGAAGACCACGCCCCGCACGCCCCGGAAAAAACCGGACTGGAGAAGTTGCGTCAACATCCGGTCGATCCGGTACGGCGGCTCGCCGACGTCTTCGAGAAAGAGCAGCGCGCCGTCGGCGTCGGGCGCGAACGGCGTCCCCTGGAGCGCGGCGAGGAGCGAGAGGTTGCCGCCGATCAGCCGGCCTTCGGCGACGCCCGGCGACGACGTGCGCGGCGCGGGCCCGTCGTCGACCGGCGGCGTCCCCGGCGGCGCGTCGCTGAACAGGAGCGCGCGCTGCCACGCCTCGGTCGCGGCGTCGAAGGCGCAGGCGTCGCGCGTGGCGACCATGGGGCCGTGCAGGCCCACGCATCCCGTCGCGCGATGGATCGCCGCGAGCAGGGCCGTCCCGTCGCTGTATCCGACCACGGGCTTCGGTCGCCGTCGGAAGGCGGAGAGGTCGAGCCGCTCCAGCAGGCGCGTCGCGCCGTATCCGCCCCGCAGCAGGAAGATCGCGCGCACCTCCGGGTCGTCCAGCGCCGCCTGGAGATCGGCCGCGCGCGCATCGTCGTCGCCCGCCAGGTATCCGCGCCGCGCCAGCGCGTGCGCGCCCAGCCGCGGCGCGAGACCCCAGCGCTTGAGCCGCGCGAGGCCGCGCTCGACGGCTTCGAGGTCCCGCGCCGGACCGCACGGCGCGACGACCGCCGCGCGGTCGCCTTCCCGCAGCGCAGGCGCGAAGACGCTCTTCGTCATGGCGCGGATCGTCGCCGTTTCCCGGCCCCCGTCAACGGCGCCGCGCACGGTCTTTCGCGGCGCG
>DASPNK010000725.1:0-2545 GCA_035626575.1 Planctomycetota bacterium
CATCTGCCCGTCCATGAGCACGAGGTCGTAGGCCCCGCGCTCCCAGAGCGCGAGCGCCTCCCGCCCGTCGGCCGCGGTATCGCAGGCGCCGCCCCATCGCGCGAGCGTGCGGCGCGCGACCAGCACGTTCACCGGGCTGTCGTCGGCCAACAGGATGCGCACGCCGGCGAGGGCGTCCGCGTCCTCGTCGCGGAAAGGAGATTCGGGCGGCGTTTACGACGCCGCCCCGAGATACAGGGCGTCGCTCAACGCGCGGCGCAGGGCGTCGCGGCGCAGCGGCCGACCGAGCCTCACGACGTCCCTGCCGGTCGGCGCGGCGCCGTCGCCCAAGGCGCCGAGCGCGAGCACCGGAGGCGCGGGCCGCGGCGCCGCCGAACGCCACGCGTCGGCGCCGCCCGCGGCCTCGAGGAGGCGCGCATCCGCGAGCGTCACGCCGAACGCGTCGCCCTGCGCCGCGCCGCGCCGAAGAGCGGCGGCGGCCGCGTCGAGATCGGCGACCGCCTCCGCGCGGAAGCCCAGCTCTTCGAGCAACGACTGCGCGATGCGCCGTCCCGCGGGCGACGGGTCGACCGCCAGCGCGCGGCTTAAGTGCGGAGGCGGCGCGAGGCGCGCGGCGGCGTCGGACGGCTCGATCGCCGCGACGAACGTCGCGCGAAACACGCTGCCGCGCCCCGGCGCGCTTTCGGCGACGAGGTCGCCGCCCATGAGGCGCGCGAGCCGCCGCGAAATCGTGAGACCGAGACCGGTCCCGCCGAAGCGTCGCGTGGTCGAGTCGTCCGCCTGGGTGAAGCTCTCGAAAATCGCGTCGAGGCGGTCGGCGGGGATCCCCACGCCGGTGTCGCGCACCTCGAAGACGAGCGTGCGCCTGCCGTCGCGCTTCGGCCCGAGCGATCCTTCGAGCCGGATCTCGCCGCGCTCGGTGAACTTGACCGCGTTGCCGAGGAGGTTCGAGAGGACCTGGCGCACGCGCACCGCGTCTCCCCGGACGCGGTCGGGGAAATCGGCGGAGAACGCGACGTGCAGATCGACGCCGCGCTCGGCCGCGCGGCCCGCCACGAGCCCGGCGACCTCTTCGGCGACGCGCCGCAGGTCGAAAGGCGCCTCCTCCGTGGTCATGCGCCCGGCTTCGATCTTGGAGAGATCGAGGACGTCGTCCAGCAGCGCGAGCAGCGACTCCGCAGAGCCGCGGACCACGTCGACGCACTCGCGCTGCTCGGCGGTGAGCGACGTCGACGCCAGCACGTTGGTCATCCCCAGGACGCCGTTCATCGGCGTGCGGATCTCGTGGCTGACGTTGGCGAGGAACGCGCCCTTGGCGCGGGTCGACGCCTGAGCGTCGTCGCGGGCGGCCTCGAGCGCGGCCTCGACGCGCCGCCGCTCGGCGATCTCCCCGAGCAGGAGCGACTGCTGCGCGAAGAAGTCCCGCATCAGCCGCGCCACGTCGCCGAACTCCGACGCGTCGGTGAAGAGCCGCTCCAACGGCAGGTCGTTGCGTGCGCGGAGGGCGCCCGAGAGCCGCTTGAGCGGCAGATGCACCCAACGCACGAGGGCCCCGAACGCCGCGAACAGGATGAGCGTCGCCGACACCGCGACGAACGCGACGGCGCGCCGCGTCTCCTGCCCCATCAGCGCCACGTAGGGGCGTCGCGTGACGACGTCGAGCCGCAGCTCCGACCCCGTCGCCCCGCCGGGCAACGCCTGGGACGACGTCGAGACGCCGCGCTCGGGATCGGGCGCCGGCGGCGGGCGGCCGTGGTCGCTCAGCGACACCTCCGCTTCGAGCAGATCGGAGAGATTCCCGAGGAACCCGGCGTCCCAGCGTCGGCCGACCACGAACGTGCCGTGCCACTCCTTCTGACGCAGCACGTCGTCGCCCGCATGGATGCGCGCCGCGCGGTACTCGAAGGGGCCTTCCGCGGTGCGCACCACGCCGTGCGCGAACGGCCCGCCGAGAAAGTCGGCGAGGATGTCGGCGAACGGCGACGGGCACGGGGTCGGCGCCGCGGCCTCGGGCGTCGCGGCGTCCGCGCCGCGGAGCACGCCGTAGATCGGCGCGCCGTCGCGATCGAACACCCAGACGCCGTCGACGTCGTACGTGGCGAGGCAGGTGAGCAGATGGTCGTCGGCCCACGCGGCGTCGCGCGTGCGCACGAAGTCCACCATCTCGTCCCAGTACGTGTAGTCCTTCGCCAACGCGTCGACGGACGCGCCTCTCAGGGACACCAGCTGCGAGAAGAGGCGCGCGCGGTCGGCCTCCTGCGCCTCCAGCAGATCGCGGGCGCGCGCTTCGGCGGCGGACCGCCAGACCACGACCGCCGCCGTCGTCGTCGCGGCGACCACGGCGAGCAGCACCATGACCTGGAAACGCACGCTCGCCGTCGCGTCGGCCGAGCCGCCGCGGCGCCGCTCCCGACCGTTCCGCCCTTCGCGTCCCGCCATTCCCCTTTCGTCGGGGCCCGGCGGCGGGCGACTTGAGGCGGCGACGGCCTCAGGCCGGCGCGACGATGAGTCGGCGCGGCGCGACGGCGGCCGCGGCGGCGGCGAC
>DASPNK010000726.1:0-3373 GCA_035626575.1 Planctomycetota bacterium
GGAGGTCGACCGTCTCCTCGCGCACGCCCGAATGCCCGCGCAGGAGGGCGTTGATCCGGAGCAGCATCATGAGCCGCACGGCCTCGGCCGGCGTGTCGGCGCCCATGCCGACCGCGTGGGAGACGATCAGGTTGTGCTGCAGCCTGCGCAGGTCCTCGCGCGCGACGGCGCGGTCCGCCAGCTTTCCGAATCCCGTGCTGACGCCGTAGACGACGCGGCCCTCCTCCACGATGCGGTCCACGAAGGCGCGCGCGCCGCGGATGCGGGCGCGGGCGGCGTCGGCGATGCGGACGCGGGCGCCGCCCGCGCGGGCGACGCGCACGGCGGCGGCGAGGTCGAGGGCGGTTCCGTCGAGGACGAGCGTGTCGGTCACGGGGGGGCTCCGTCGAGCGACCGTTCTAACGCGGTCGCCGGCCCCCGCCGCGGTCAGGCGTCGACGGCGTCGACCAGCGCGGCGAGCGTCGGGACGACGAGGTCGGGCTGCGCCGCGGTCTTGGCGCTCGGCGTGGCGCCGCCGTGCCGGACGCTCTTCCGTTCGACGAGCACGGTCCTGAGGCCGAGCGCGGCGGCGGGATCGACGTCGTGGAAACGGCTCGCCGACACGTGGACCGTCGCCTCCTTCGGCACGCCGAGCGCCTCCCAGCGCGCCAGCGCCTCGACGAACGGCTTCTGCGACGGCTTGTAGGCCTGGACGTCTTCCGCCAGCACCGTGAAGGCGAGCGGCGCGCCGAGCTTGGGCGCCGTCGCCTCGAACAGGTCGCGGTCGCAGTTGCTGATCACGGCGAGGCGGAATTTCGCCCCGAGGCGACGCAGGGCGTCGGGCGTTTCGGCGAAAACGGGCCACGTCGGGAGACCGTTCCGGAGCGCCTCGAGGTCGCGCACCTTGAAGTGCGCCGACTCGGCCACGCGCGCCAGCGTCGTCTTGAGGATCTCCTTGTACGGCCGATAGGCGACCGACTGCGCGCTCGGTTCGGCCTGGGAGTACAGGCGGAGGAGCTCCTCGTCGCTGATGAGGGAATCGATCTCCTTGCCGAAGCGCGAGGTCAACCCCGCCTTCAGGTCGCGCAGGATGCCGGCCTCCCAGTCGACGAGGGTGCCGAAGCAGTCGAACGACAACCCGCGGACGCTCCGCCAATCGATCATGGCGGGCAGTCTACGCCGCCGGCGGCGGCGCCGCGGGGAGTCCGGCCGCCGCGGGCCACCGCGCGAGCGCCGCTTCCGCGTAGGCGGCGAACCGGCCCGCGACGACCGCGGCGCGCGCTCCCGCCATGAGGCGCGCCAGGAACGCCAGGTTGTGGGAGGACACGAGCGTCGCCGCGAGCATCTCCTCGGCGACGAAGAGATGGCGGAGGTACGCGCGCGAAAAGCCGGGCCCGCACGCCTCGCACGCGCAGTCCGCCTCGAGCGGGCGCGGGTCGCGCGCGTACGCCGCGTTGCGCAGCTTCAACGGGCCGTCGGCGGTGAGCGCCTGCCCGTTCCGCCCGTTGCGGGTCGGCAGCACGCAGTCGTACAGATCGATCCCGAGCGCGACGCCCGCCAGCATCTCCCGCGGCGTGCCGACGCCCATCACGTAGCGCGGGCGATCCTCCGGCAGCAGCGCCGTCGACAGGTCGACCATCGCGCGGAATTCGTCGAACGACTCGCCGACCGAGAGACCGCCGAGGGCGAAGCCGTCGAAAGGATGCCGCGTCAGCTCGCGCAGGCACGCTTCGCGGAGATCGGGGAAGAAGCCGCCCTGCCCGATGGCGAAACAGGCGCGCCCGTCGCGCGGCGCCGCGGCCAGCGAGCGCAGCTCCCACGGCAACGTACGCTCGTACAACGAGCGCGTCACCCGCTCGGCGTCGGAGGGGTAGGGGAGGCACTCGTCGAAGACCATCGCCACGTCGGAGCCCAGCCCCTCCTGGATCTCCATGGCACGTTCGGGCGTGAGGCGCATCTTCGACCCGTCCAGGTGATTGCGGAACGTGACGCCGTCGGCGTCGGTCTCCGCGAGGGTCGCCAGCGAGAAGACCTGGAATCCGCCCGAGTCGGTGAGGATCGGCGCGTCCCAGCGCATGAACCGGTGCAGTCCGCCCAGGTCGCGGATCACGTCGACGCCGGGGCGCAGCGCGAGGTGGTAGGTGTTGCACAGCGCGACCTGCACGCCGGCGCGGCGGACCTGCTCGGGAGTGAGCGCCTTCACCGTCGCCGCCGTGCCGACCGCCATGAACGTCGGCGTCTCGACGGCGCCGTGAGGCGTGAGCATCCGCCCTGCGCGGGCCCGGCCGTCGCGCGCGTCGACCGAGAAGGTGAAGGGGCCGCGGGGCTCGGTCATGCGACCGAACCTAACGCCCGCCTCGCGGAGGCGTCAGCTCTCGAGCGGGAAGAGCGGCGCGACGACGGCGCCGGGGTAGTAGTAGGCGAGGATCCCTGCGAAATCGAGCCCGGCGTTCGCCAGCGTGCGCGCGCCGACCTGGCACAGACCGACGCCGTGCCCGTACCCGCGACCTTCGGCCACGAGCTGGTCGCCTTCGAGCGCGAGGCGCGTGAACCACGTGGAGAGCGCCCTGTCGCCGAGCAGGTTGCGAAGCTCGTGACCCGCGACGCGCTTCTGCCCCTTCGCGCTCCGGAAGGTGACGCCGCCGAGCCGCCCCGACGGAAGTCGGGCTTCGTCTTCGATCGCGGTGATCGCGCCGCCGAGGCCGAGCGCGCGGCCGACGGCCGCCCGCTTCGTCTTCACCGTCCAGGTCGCGAACTCCCCTTCGACGCAATGCCCGCAGACGACTCCCGAGAGCGGCGCGGGCGCCGCGTCGCCGAACGCCTCCGCCGCCGGACGCGTCGAGCCGCCGCAGGTGCTGCTGAAGACGCCTTCCACGACGCGCCCGTCGTAGAGCATTCCGAGGCCGCGCGTGGCGGCGACGATGCTTCGGGCCGTCGCGCGGCCCCGGCCGTCGCCCTTGTAGACCTGGCTGCGCTGGTTGTCGGTGACGTCGTACAGGCGGTTCTTTCCGGAGAGCAGCTTGTAGACCGCGTAGCTGCGGCTCGCGACGGCCTGGGCTTTCAGGGCCTCCTCCGGAAAGCGGGGAGACATCTCGGAGAGCACGACGCCCTCGAGGTAGCGGTCGAGCGGCAGGCGGTTGACGAGGAGGATGGACGCGTCGTTCGGCTCCTTCACCGCGATGACGTCGCCGTAGTAGCGCTGCTCGTCCAGCCCGAAGGTCGAAGCGTCGGCTGCGACGAAGCGCGCGGGCAGCGTGCGCGCCGCGCCGTCGACCTGCAGCACGCCGCCGACGTTCCTGAGCGCGAGGTCGACCGCGCCGCCGGAGTCGCCGGGGGCGCGCACGTCCTTCAGGCGCGCGCCGCGGCCAGGTTCGAGCACGCGGACCCGCACGCG
>DASPNK010000727.1:0-3065 GCA_035626575.1 Planctomycetota bacterium
CCGCCGTTCGTTACGGCCCCGCGGGCCGCGCACGCGCAAGCGTCGGAGGCGCCGCCGCCTGCGGCCGAAGCGGCGCGCCGGCCCGCCTCAGACGCCCGAGTTCGACGCGCGGAAGAGGGCCGCCAGCGTTTCCGGAGGCACGCCGTCGGCGCGGGCCTCGGGCGCCGTGCCTGCGGCGGCGAGCACGGCGTCGACGCGGGCGTCGTCGCCCAGCATCCGCCGGAGCGACGAGCGCAGGGCCTTGCGGCGCGACTGGAACAGCCCGCGCACGAAGTCGAGGAACGGCCCCGGCGGCGGCGCGTCCCCTTCGCGCGGCTCGAGCGTCATGACCGCCGACGCCACGTCCGGTCGCGGATAGAAGGCTTCGCGCCCGACGGCCAGCGCGCGCGTCGCCCGCCAATACGTCGCCGACGCGACCGACAGCGTCCCGTAGTCGTCGGAGCCGGGCCGCGCGAGCAGGACGTCGCCGACCTCCCTCTGCACCATCACCGTGATCCGGCGCGGCGGGCCCGGCGGCCCGAGGAGCGCGAGCAGGAACGGGCTGGTGACGCCGTAGGGCAGGTTCGCGGCGACGGACCAGCCCGCGGCGCCGGTCTCGCGCTTTGCGGCCTCGAGCGCGGGTCCGATCCTCGGATCGAGCGCGCGCCCGCCCGCGAGCACGTCGCCTTCGATCAGGCGGAGGCGCGGCTCTCCGGCGAAGGTCTCGCGGAGGCGCCGCGCGAGCCCGTGATCGATCTCCACGGCGACGATGAGCGCGCCGGCGTCGAGGAGGCGCTCCGTCAGCCCGCCGAGGCCGGGGCCGACCTCGAGCACGACGTCGCCCGGCCCAACGCCGCTCAAGGCGGCGATCCGGTCGAGAAGGCCCGGCTCGACGAGGAAGTTCTGCCCGAAACGATGCAGCGGCGAAAGCCCGGAGGCGGCCAGCGCCGCCTTCACCGACGACGGCGTGTCCGGCGCGCGCCCGGTCACGCGTCGGGTTTCCCGCCGAGCTCGGAGAGCAGCGCGGCGGCGCGGCGGCACACGGGTTCGACCGGCGCCGGCGTCTCCGGCGGCCGGTTCGCCCTCAGCGTGCGCTCGAGCAGCCGCGCGGCGCGCGGCCCGCCCCGGCGCAACGCCGCCTCGGCAGGCCGCACCTGAAACAGAACGCCTGCAGGATCGCGCACGCCGAGCTTCGCCACGTGCGTGCGGAGCCGGAGGTCCTCCTCGGCCGCCGCCGCGTCCACCACGCACCGGAATCCGATGTCGGCCGCGTACGCGTGTTCGCCGGCGCGGCGTCCGCCCTCGAGACCCGACGTCCCCGCCCGCACGTCGCCCGGCGACGCGAACGACGACCCCCGTACGACGTATTGAGGCGCGCCGAAGCCCTCGGCGCGCGTCGCCGTCCACTCCGCGACGTTCCCGACCAGGTCGTACACGCCCGACGGCGTGCGGCCGCTCTCGAAGGTCCCGACCCGCGTCGGCTGCGGGTCCGGCTGCAGCCGGAGCTCGAGCGTGTTGGCGCAGGCGGCGACGAAACCGTCGCCCCACGGGAACGTCGCGCCGCCGGGCCCGCGCGCGGCGGCGTCCCACTCCTCGACCTTCGGCAACCGTTTGCCCGCCCGCGCCGCGAAGGCCGACGCCTGCGCCCACGTCACGCGCGTCGCGGGCCAGTCCTCGGGAGCGGTCGGATCCGCCCAGCCGACGGGCGGCGGCGCCCCCGTCTCGGCGAGGTACGCGGCGAACGCGCCGCGCGTCGTCTCGAAGCGGTCGATCCAGAAACCGGGAACGCCTGCGCGGTCGATCTCGTCGACTTCGACGAAGACCATGTCCTCCACGAGCGCGGGCGGCGCGCGGAAGGGCGCGGGCGGCGCGAGGCGGCGCCACGCGGCGAACACCGCCATGACGGCGAAGGTCGCCGCGCCCGCGACCGTCAGGAACGAACGAAGGCGGCCCGCGGAGGCCGCCTTCCCGTCGGCCGGCGCGGGCGCCGGCGTCGTTCTACGCGTCATCGGGCGGTCCGCCCTCCGACGGTCACTTCCCGTCCGGCTTGCGGACGATGATGATCTCGACGCGGCGGTTCTTCGCCTTGCCGGCCTTCGAGTCGTTCGGGACCAGCGGCTTGTGCTCGCCGAAGCCGGCGAACGACACGCGCTCCGCGTTCACGCCGCCTTCGTGCGTGAGGAAGTGCGCGACCTTCAGCGCGCGCTTGCCCGACAGCTCGAGGTTGCCGAGCGGGTTTTCCTTGATCGAGCGCGAGACGGGATCGTCGTCGGTGTGGCCTTCGACGATGAGCATCTCGTCGCGCTCGGCGAGGCGGTCGGCCAGCGTCTTCAGCGCCTTCTTGCCCGACGCCTTCAGGTCGGACTTGCCCGGATCGAAGAGCAGCGACTCCGCGACCTCGTATTTGGCGCCGCGCGGGTCCCACTTCAGGTTGATGTCCGAGTCGAGCGCGCCGTATTTGCCGTCGAGCTCCTTGAGGCGCGCCTCGAGGTCGGACAGCCCGGCGCTCGCCTGGCGGTACGTCGCCTCGAGGTCGCGGAGCCGGCGCGCCTCCAGCTCGGCCGCTTCGGCCCGCGCGCGCAGCAGGTCGCGCTCGGCCATGCAGGCCTCGAGCTCGCCGCGCTGGCGACGGATCACCGAGTCCTGGTTGTCGATCTCCGTCTTCGCGTCGCGGTACGCCTCCGTGTGCGTGCACGCGCCGAGGACGGCCGCCGAAAAAAGCCCCGTGACGAGCTTCGCGAGCCGCATGATGTCCCCCGCCCCGTCGCGCCGGCGGCCCGCCCCGGGCCGCCGCGCGAACTGATCCGTTCCCTTACCGCTTGGCGAACTGCTCGTGGCTCCAGCGCCCGAAGCCTTCGGTCGTGGAGTTCGGCCGATCCTTCGGGATATCGAGCAGCACGAGACTGACGTAGATCATGATCATCGCCGTCAACACGGTCGTGATGACCATGCCGACGCCGATGCCCGAAGCCTGCGCTTCGGCGTGAGCCGCCATGACGCGCGTGGAGCGCCCGGTGGTCCGGCGGACCTGCGACGTCGTCCCCGCGGCGGGCGGCGCGGCGGCCGCGGCGCGCGCCGGCGGCGCG
>DASPNK010000728.1:0-4490 GCA_035626575.1 Planctomycetota bacterium
TTCCACGTCTGCATCAGTTCGTAGGGGTCGAGACCGGGAGGCCCGGCGTCGAGGCCCGTGACGAAGCCGATCGAGACGCGGACGTCCGACTGCGCGTAGATCCACGATCCGCCGTACGCCGACTTCGGCAGCGGCCAGCCCGCCGAGTGGTAGACGGTTCCCTTGCGGATGCGGCCCGCGGGAACGTCCCACAGCTCCTTCACGCCGGTCCCGTACACCTGCGGATTCGGGCCGTGCAACTTCAACGCGTCCACCAGCGCCTTGGTGACCGACCCGCGCGTGCCTTCGCCGAAGACCGTGACCTTCGCGCGGATCTCGGCGCCCGGCGCGAACGACGGCCCCTCCGAGCCGTCCGGGTTTCTGCCCTGGTCGACGAGGCGGACGCCGGCCACGCGCGCGCCTTCGAGGATCGGCGCGTCGGCCGCGTACCCCTCGGCCACCATCACGCCGAGGGCTTCGACCTGCTGCTTCATCCACACCACGACCTGCGACAGCGCCACGATCGCGTTGCCGTGATTCTTCAGGGTGGGCGGAATGAACGGCAGGGGCTTCGCCTTGTCGGCGGTGAAGGTGAAGACCTTTTCGTCGACCACGTCGGCTTCGACGGGGCAGCCGCGGGAGCGCCAGTCGTCGCCCCAGGCGGCGGCCATCGGGCGCGGGTCGATCACCGCGCCGGAGAGGATGTGGTCGCCGACGGCGCGCGCCTTTTCGATCACCATGATCTGGAAGTCGCCGAGCCTGCCGGCCGCCTCGAGCTTTTTCGCCAAGGCGTAGGCCGCGGTGAGGTTCGCGGGGCCGGCGCCGACGAAGAGGACGTCGGTGACGAGGGTGTCGCGCTCCATGGCGGCGACTGTAGCCGGATCGCAGGACGGCCCCGAGGCGGCGGAGACGCGCCGAGGCCGCCGCGGAAAGCGGCGACCGTCGCCGGCGCCTCCGGAGCGTCGTCGGCCGGCGGTACCTTGGCCGCGCCATGGCGGCCGACGTCGACCTCCGCGCCGGACTGAAGCGTCATTTCGGCTTCGAGGAGTTCCGGCCGCACCAGCGCGAGATCGCCGAGGCGTTCCTCGCGGGGCGCGACGTGTTCGCCCTCCTTCCGACCGGCGGCGGCAAATCGCTCTGCTACCAGCTGCCCGCGGTCCTGGCCCCGGGCCTCACGCTCGTGGTCTCGCCGCTCATCGCGCTGATGAAGGATCAGGTCGACGCGCTGACGACCGCCGGCGTGCCCGCGACGTTCCTCAACTCGACCCTCGACGCCTCCGAAGCCCGCACGCGGATGCTCGGCCTCGAGCACGGCGAGTACCGGCTGCTCTACGTCGCGCCGGAGCGGCTGCTCATGCCGGGGTTCCTCGACGATCTCGCGCGCTTCGGCGTCGCGCGCCTCGCGGTCGACGAGGCGCACTGCATCAGCGAGTGGGGCCACGATTTCCGGCCCGAATACCGCCGCCTCGCCGAGGTCCGGGACCGCTTCCCCGAAGTCCCGGTGCTGGCGCTCACGGCGACCGCCACGCGCCGCGTGCGGGAAGACATCGTCGCCGGGCTCGCGCTGCGCGACGTCGAGATCCATGTCGCGAGCTTCAACCGCCCCAACCTCTCCTACCGCGTCGAGCCGAAGCAGGATCGCTTCGACCAGCTGCTGCGCTTCGTGCGCGCGCGCCCCGAGGCGTCGGGCATCGTCTACTGCATGACGCGGAAGACCGCCGATGAAACGGCGGCCGCCCTGACCCGCGAAGGCGTGCCCGCCGCCGCCTACCACGCGGGGCTCGAAGCCGACGCGCGGTCGCGCGTGCAGGAGCGCTTCCTGCGCGACCGCGTGCGCGTCACCTGCGCGACCGTCGCCTTCGGCATGGGCGTCAACAAGCCCGACGTCCGCTTCGTGGTGCACTACGATCTGCCGAAGAACGTCGAGGCCTACTACCAGGAGACCGGTCGCGCGGGGCGCGACGGCGCGCCGGCCGAGTGCGTCCTTTACTACTCGCGCGGCGACGTCGCGCGCGTGTCGCGGTTCTTCGAGGAGATGCCGGAGGGCCCGGAGCGCGACACCGCGCGCGCGCAGCTCTCGCGCATGACCGAATATGCCGAGACCGCCGAGTGCCGCCGCGCGTACCTGCTCGGCTACTTCGGAGAGCGCTTCGAAGCGGCCGATTGCGCCGCATGCGACAACTGCCTGGCGCCGCGCGAGCCGTACGACGGGACGACGGCGGCCCACAAGCTCCTCTCCTGCGTCTACCGCATCCGCGAGCGCGACCGCCGAGACCTCGGGCTGATGCATGCCGTCGACGTGCTGCTCGGCGCCGACACCGCGAAGCTGCGCGCGCGAGGCCACGACACGTTGTCGACCTTCGGCGTCGGAGCCGAGCTTTCGCGCGACGCCTGGAAGGCGGTCGGCGCGGAGCTCATCCGTCTCGGGCACCTCCGCATGTCGGACGACGTGTATCCGACGGTGTCGTTGACGCCGTCGGGCATGGACGTCCTGCGGAACCGCGCGTCGGTGACGTTGACGCGGAAGCCGGAGGCGGCGACGTACGCGACGAGCGGCGCCGCGGGCGGCCGCCGGCGGGCGGCCGGCGCCGTCCACGACGACGAACTCGGAGTCGACGAGCCGCTGTTCGCCCGCCTGAAGGCGTTGCGTCGCAAGCTCGCCGAAGAGCGCGGCGTGCCCGCGTACGTGGTGTTCCCCGACGCCGCGCTTCGCGACATGGCGCGCCGGAAACCGCGCACCGAATCGGAGTTCGCCGAGGTCCACGGCGTCGGCGAGGCGAAGCTTCGAAACTTCGGCGAGGCGTTCCTCGCCGAGATCGCGTCGTACGCCGGTTAAGGCGGCGGCGCCGCGTCCTCGCGGCGGTGCGGCGCGTCGGGCGACGGGTCCGGCGGCGGGGGCCGCCATCTCACGTCGACGCCGCCGACCGCGATGCGACCGGCGAGGCGGAGCGGCTCGCGACGCGGCGTGTCGGCGAGCCAGAGATGGAAGTCGTTCTGCGGTCGCTCGTCCTTCAGGCCGCCGGCGTCGTTCAGGCGGTCCCCGCGCACGGAGAGCTTGAGCGCCGGCCGCGGCTCGGTCTCGTCGCCGACCGCGAGCGGCTCGCGGCCGACGAGGCGCACCGTGAGGAGATGGAGGTGCGTCCCTTCGACCATCACCAGGCGCCGCTCGTCGCCTTCGGGCGCGGGCTCGAGCGCACGCAACAGGAACATCGCCGAAACCGCGTCGAAGAACGTGGCGCCGCGATGGACTTTCGTCTCCAGCCAACCGCTCTGGAAGGCGACGCAGCGCGCTTCGCCCGTGCCGCGGTCGAAGCAGGCGGCGCGCGTCATCGGATCGTCGCGCCGCGCGTCGATCCACACCGCGCTGTCGGGAAGCAGCGTCTCGGCGTCGACGAGGCTGCGCGTCGTCCCGCCCGCGCGCGCGAACGCCGCGAAGAGGCCGCGGGCGCGCGTCACGCCTTCGAAGCGCAGCGCGTCGCGAGCGCCGAGCCGCGCGCCCTCGACGCGGTAGACCATTTCGCCGACGAGGAACGGGCCGAACGACACGTCGTAGGTCAGCGTCTCGCCGGGAACGAAGACGTCGGCGGGACGGGCTCGGAGCGGAAGCGGCGTCTCGAGGGCGGTGAGCGGCGGCGGCGCGTCGGGCGCCGACGCACAGCCGGCGATCGCCGCGAACGCGACGAGCAGGGCGGCCGACGCCGCGCGTTGATGGGGCGACCTCAAGGGTTATGATCCGCGCCCTTCCGTGCCGACGGCGGGCGCTACCGGGTACGACGCTTTACGGCGTCGCACGCGCGCATGCGAGCCCTCGGTCGTAAGCCCGCCCGGCGGCATAGCCAAGTGGTAAGGCCGTGGATTGCAAATCCACTACCCCCGGTTCGAGTCCGGGTGCCGCCTCTGACTCAAGAATGAGGCCGCGCCTTAGGCGCGGCCTGCGTTCTGAAGCCCGCGCCTTCAGCGCGGCGTGCCTGCTGATGGCCGCGCTTTGGGCGCGGCCTGTCGTCTGAAGGCCGCGCGTCAGGCGCGGCCGCTTTCTGAAGCCGCGCTTGCGCGCGGCTGCTTGCCGACGGCGCGCCGGGGGCGCGCCTCGCCGTCGACGTGAGGCGGGTCGGGCGGTCGACGTCGCGGGGCGACGAGCTCTGCGACCCGCGTCTCGGACGGCCGGGGCTGCGCGCACGCTGGGCGGCCCCGTCCGCTTCGCCGGCCGGGCGCGCGCGTTATGACGGCGCGCGAGGAGTTCTCCGTGAGTCGAACCGTCCGCGTCCGCTTCGCACCGTCGCCCACCGGGTACCTCCACATCGGCGGCGCTGAACTGCGCGCTGTCCGCCACCACGGTGAAGCCCCAGACGAGACATAAGAGCGTCAGCGCGGCGGGGTGCTGGAAGAAGAGGCCGGCGGCCAGGGCGCAGGCCCCGGAGGCGAGCATGCTCCAGGTCGTCACCCGTGTGCGGCCCAGCCGGTCGGCCAGCTTGCCGGCGAGGATGCATCCGGCGGCGCCGGCCGCGAGCACG
>DASPNK010000729.1:0-5274 GCA_035626575.1 Planctomycetota bacterium
CCCATGATCCCGTCGGTGCCCGACGACGACTGCAGCGCCTGGACGCACCACTTGAGGCCGGCCTCCGACAGCAGCGCCGCATTGCGCAGGCTCCACCCGTTCGGAACCCCGAGCTCCGGATTGCCCCAGTTGTAGTTCATGTCCCTGACGCGGGGGTTGAGCACGAAGGAGAGGCGTCCGCGCGCGAGACGCGACCCCATCGTCCACGCTTCGCGCGCGCCGGTCACGACCAGCGGAAGGTCGAAGTCCTCCGAGAGCTGCGCGACCTCTTCGAGGTCCTGCCGCGCGTCCGCCTGGACCACCGCCGGCAGCTCGCCGTCCATCACGCGCACCCAGGCGCGCACGGCGTCGTCGCCGCTCGGCGCCTTGGCGTCGGGCTTCTTCGCCGCGAGGTCGGCGAGGTACTGTGACCGCGCCTTCCGGTAGGCGACCGCCTTCTTCAGCGTCTCGCGGGTGTTCGCCTTGCCCAGCGCGTCGTCGGCGGCGTAGGTGAACTGAAGCGCCGCTTCGTCGCGCACGGTGACGCCTTCGATCGTCCCGTAGGCGTGCTTGCCGATGAACCCGACCACGATCCCCTGGGCCGTGCCCCCGCCGCGTCCCCCGCCGCCGCCGAACATCCCCGGCCCGCCCTGGATCGCGCCTTCGCAGCCGGTCGTGATGCCGCTGGACAGCGCCATCAGCATGCGGAGGTTCCACGGATCGACCTGGTCGCCGAGCTTGTCTTCGCCGCGCGGGGAAAAACCGCCCGCGAACGTGCCGAAGGAGCTGACCGCCACCAGCCCCGGCGTGACGTGTTTGCCCGCGGCGTCGATGATCTTCGCGCCCTCCGGCACGAACACGTCCCGCCCGACGTCGACGATCTTGTCGTTCCTGATCAGCACCGTGCCGCGCCGGAGCACCGGGCCCGACACCTGGTACACCGCGCCGCCGACGATCGCGACGAAGGGGCTCGCCGGCCGCGACTCGGCCGGGCGCGACTCCGCGCCGGGGCGCGTCTCCGGCGCCGGACGCGTGTCCCCCTGCTCGCGGCTCTCGCCGCGGCGACCGCCGCGACGCGGCCGCGTCGGACGCGTGGCCGCCGCGTCGGCGCCGGGGCGGGACTCCGCGACCTCGTCGCCGAGCGGACGCGACTCCGGTCGCGATTCGGGCCTGGAATCCTGCGCCGCGAGGGCGCCGGCCGTCGCCGCCGCGACCAGCATGAACCGAACGATCGCTCGCATCACGGGTCCTTCGCTTCGTCGAAGACGACTTCGCCCGCGGCGACGACGCGCAGCATGCGCGTGGTCGGAGCGAACGGGTCGCCGCTCCACACGATGAGGTCGGCGGTCTTGCCGGCGTCGAGGGAGCCGGTCTCGTCGGCGACGCCGAGCATCTCGCACGGCGTGAGGGTCACGGCGCGGAGCACCGCGTCGCCGTCGGCGCCGCGACGCACCAGCTCGGCGAGATGAAAGCGGAAGTCGGCGTAGCCCGAGGCGACGCCGGTCTCCGGAACCAGCGCGACCGGCACGCCGGCGTCGAGGTATTCGAGAGCGGGCACGCGGACGATGTTGGTGTCCGGGCGATTGACCGCCGCCGTCGACAGCACCACCGACGCGCCCGTCGGTTTGACACGGTCGAGGATCATCCACGCGTCGCCGCCGAGAAGCAGCGTCGGACGGAACCTGGGCTGATCCTTGAAGAACGGCTCGAAATGGGCGAACGCCGCCGCGGTCGGGAGGTTGAGGAGGCCCGGCAGCCGCCGCTCCAGCACGTCGACCAACGGTTGAAGCTTCGCGTCGACCTTGGCGTCCTTTTCGGCGGGCCGAGACTCGGCCGCGGGTCGGCTTTCGGCGGGCTGCGACTCCGCGGCGGGCCCCGACGTCGACTCCGAGCGGCTTTCGCGGCCGCGTCCCTGGCGGCGCTCTTCGGACGCCGCCGGCTTCGGCGCGAGCTTGCCGAAGAGTTCGCGCCAGAAGTTCTTCGCCGACGTGCGCGGCGCGAAGCCCATCGAAAGGCTCGACGCGCGGGCGACGATCAGCGCCTCCGGACGCAGCGTCGGCCCCGACTTCGGCGTCGGCC
Source organism: Planctomycetota bacterium (assembly GCA_035626575.1). Classification (GTDB taxonomy): domain Bacteria; phylum Planctomycetota; family CAIWVZ01; genus DASPNK01. The sequence goes on from DASPNK010000729.1 coordinate 2,059, forward strand.
GCACGAGGCAGGAGTGTCCGGCGACCCCGCCGTCGAACGGCGTGACGTTGAGCCGCGTATATCCGGCGCGCGCGACGGAGCGCACCAGGTCCCACGTTCCGACCAGCTCGTCGGCGACGAACCGGTCGCCCCCGTCGCGACGCCCCTGCGCGTCGGTCTGCTGCTGAGTGGTGAACGCCGTCGACGCCGGATGCACGAAGCCCGGCGTGATCCAGGCGCCGCCGAGGTCGACCACCTCGGCCTCGTCGGGGATCTCGACGTCGGCCGCCTTGCCCACCTTGACGATCTTCGCGTCCTCGACGAGGACGACCGCGTCGTCGACGGCCGCGCCCGACACCGTCACGGCGCGCTTCGCCAGGTAGGCGACCGTGCGGGGCTCCTGCGCCGCGACCGTCGCGGCGAGACATGCGAAGAGCAGCGCCGGCCGGAGGCCGCGCGGCTCAGAACCGAAGGCCGTCGCGCGCCGCGTCATAGGCCGGCTCCCCGTCGACGAACACCATCTGCGTGCGGCGCCGCGGGTCGAACGGATCGCCCGTCCACACCGCGACGTCCGCGTCCTTGCCGACCTCGAGGCTTCCGAGGCGCTTCTCAAGCTTCAACATCCGCGCCGCGTTGATGGTGATCGTCTTCAGCGCGACGTCCTCCGGAAGCCCGAGCCGCACCGCCATCGCCACCTGGTAGGGCAGCTCCTCCTGCGGCACGACCGGCGCGTCGGTATTGACGCCGATGTCGTCCCCGCCGAGGCCGCTCCAGTAGTACGAGGCGGCGATCCCGAGGAACTTCGCCTGCTTCGCGTCGTAGTCGAACTCGCGCGGCCCGAGCGCCGCCGGCACTCCGTGTTTCACCAGCTCCGGCGTGTTGAGGTAGCCCTCCCATTCGCCGTGGTCGACGAAAGGATCGAGGTCCAGCTCCTTCTTCAGGATGCGGATCGTCGACTGCACGACCTGGAACCACTGGGTGTGCACCGCGATCGGGTATTCCTTCTTGAACAGCCCGCGGAGCGGCTCATAGCGGAGATTCCGCTGCGGCGGCTCCTTCGCCTCGCCGCGTTCGAAGCGCTCCATCGCGCGGTGGTACTCGCGCGCCTCCAGCAGCACGTTGCGGATGAGCCAGTTCATGCCCATGCGCCCCGCGCCGACTTCGCCGGCGCCGCGCTCCGGATTGCCCGCCTGCGCGATCTTCAACGCGCCGGGGAACCGCACGACCACGTCTTCGGGCGACGCGCCCCACGTCTTCATCACGACGCCGAAGCCGCCCATGTTGGAGCCGGATCCGGGGATGGTGAGCAGGGTCGTGACCCCGCCGGCGAGAGCGACCTCCATGGGCTTGGTCCGGAACTGCACGTGGTCGACCACGCGGAACTCCGGGTTCACCTGGTAGACGGTGTCGTTCAGCTCCGAGAGCGAGACGCCGGTGTGGTTGTGGAGCTCGATGAAACCCGGCACGACGACGTGCCCCGAAACGTCGACGACGATCGCGTCGGCGGGGACCGGCGTCTCCCCGAAGGCGCCGACGGCGACGATCTTCCCGCCGCGCATCACCACGACGCCGTCGTCGATCGGCGGCGCCGTCACCGGGAAGACGCGGCCGTGCACCAGCGCGTAGGCGGCGCCGGCGGGTCGCGTCGCCGGCGTCTGCGCCGGCGCGGCGGCCGCGACCAGCGCCGCGGCGAGGACCGTCCAGGTCCGCATCATCGTTCCGTCTCCTCGTCGACGAAGCGCCCGTCGACCATCGTGCGCAGCACGCGCGTGCCGGCTTCGAAGGGTTCCCCGGAAAGCAGCACGAGGTCGGCGTCCTTGCCGCGGTCGAGACTGCCCGTGCGTTCCAGCAGCCCGAGGTAGCGCGCGGGCTGGCGCGTGATCATGCGGAGCGCCTCTTCGGGGTCGACGCCCTCGCGGACGGCCTGCTCCGCGAGGCCGTAGAGAGCGCGCGGATCGCCCTGCGGCCCGCTGCGGAACAGCACCGGAATGCGATGCCGCACGGCGACCGCCGCGGGGTGGAAAGTCTCGCCGTCGTCCTTCGCCACGGCGCCCCAGGTGGGCGCCAGCGCGACGTTCGCCGCTTTGAGCCGCGCCGCCAGCGCGGGGAGATCCTGCGCCGACACCAGCACGGTTCGGAGATCGAACCGGTCGCGGAAAACCTCCAGCGCGATTTCGGCGTGGCGCTCGCTCGGCGCCGAGACGTAGGCGGCCGCGCGGTCGGCGAACAGCTCGCGGTACGGTTCGAGCCCGGCGTCGAGGCGCGGCGCCTGCGGGCGGCCGTCGGACGGGGCGGCGTCGGACTTCCGCGACTCGGCGGCCGGGCGGCTCTCCGCCGGGCCGCTCTCGGGCTTATCGCCGTCCGGGCGTTCGGTGCGACGCGCTTCGAAGGCGCCGTCTCCGCGCCCGCCGAGGCTCACCGTCCCGCGCATCACGTCGCGGCCGACCTCGGCCGAGAGGCTCGCCCGCATCCCGCCGACCTCGAATTCGGCCGTGAGCTTGCCGTCCTGAAACGTGGCGTCGAAGGCCGACTCCTGCCCGGGGAACGCCGGCGAGCTCGCCGTCCCCGAGGCCTTGCCGCCGTCGAGCTTCATCACCAGCTTGAATGGAATCTGCCGTCCGCGGCCGACGCGCAGGTCCCCTTCCCAGGTCCCGCTCAGGGGGTCGCGCGCACGCGGCGCGGCCGGGCCGGCGAGCGGCTTGCGCTCGACCGCCGCGGCGGCGGGGCCCTTCTTGCGCCATTCCGCGAGCGCCTTGTCGTAGGAGGCCCACGCGTCGGCGTACTTCTTGCCCCCCTCGAGAACGGATTCGAACTGTTTCTTGAGCGCCGGTCCGGGGGGCGTCGCCCCGAGGTCGAACAGCACGCCCGACGCCGCCTTCGCGACGACGTCGCCCGTCCCCGCGGTCTTCACCGTGGCGATCACGCCGCAGACCGGGCGCCCGAACGTCGGCGTCAGCGCGGCGACGGTCACGCCGGAGAGCGCCGCGGCGCGCGCCTGCGGCGAGCGACGGTCGAACCACCGCGACAGCGGCTGGTCCATCGCGCCGGGCACGAGCGGGCCGAAGCGCACGACCTCCTCCGGCTCGTAGCTCAGCGAGCGCAGGCCGAACTGCGCGCCCGCGTCGACGAACCCCGGCGTCACGACGTCGGCGTACACGCGACGCGCCTCCGGCGGCACGCTCACGCGGCGCGCGACGGAGCGGATCTTGCCGTCTTCGACGAGCACGACGGCGTCGC